>NZ_JBHWHH010000100.1:0-27700 GCF_042732555.1 Nocardia sp. NPDC059764 | reverse complement strand
GGCCACGACCGGTCGTGGCGGGCTGAACCGTCCGCTACCTGGTCAGCGGCCGAGGTGGCTGTAGACCTCGGCGGCCACGGCGGTGTCGCCGCGCGGCGTCGGGTGGAAGGGGAGACCGACCAGGTTGACCTTCGGGTCGAGGGCGGCCAGCACCCACGGGTCGGGGGCGCACAGGCCGTGTCCGGCGGTTGGGACCCGGGCGTCGACGAAGTCGATCGAGAGGAGCTGGGCCGCATCGCGTTCGGCGTCGTCGAGGCGGTTCCAGAAGGCGTTGACGGCGCCGCCGCGGGGCTGGATGTAGCGGAAGGTGCCGAGGACGTCGAGGCACCAGGTGTTCGACTTGGCCGGGGCCAGTTCGGGATAGCCGACGAGTTGGATCTTCGCGTTGGGGGCGTAGTACTTCACGTACTCGACGACCTTGCGGATGCGGTCGGCGTAGGCGGCGCCGGTGATGGTGTCGAGCTCGGGCCAGTGCTCCTTGTCGACGGCGTCGGCGTCGCAGCCCTGGCTCATGTTCAGCGCGCAGCGCAGCTGGCTGGGGGCGTCGGCGACCTTGGTGGAGTCGCGCGGCCAGGAGTCGTTGGCGCCCAGCTGGATCGCGACCACCTGGGTGCGCGGGCCGAACGCGCCGTTCTTGCTCGCCTTGATCGCCAGCTGCGACAGGGTGTAGCCGTCGCGGCCGGGGATCTCCTTGCCGGTCGAGGTGACCGGGCCGCTGTCGATGGAGGCGTTGGTGCAGGTCGCGTTCTCGAAATCGGCTGCGGGGACACCCATCAGCGCGCTGAGCTGGACCGGCCACGAGGTGGCGCGGTGCAGGCACTCGTGCGCCGCGGCGTCGTTGTTGCCGTCGCATTTGACCAGGACCCCGTCGCAGGCCGGGTTCGCGGCGAACGAATCACCGAGTACGACAAGGGCGCGACCCTGCGCGGGGGCCGGTTCGTCGGCCCCGGCGACGCCCACCGAACCCGCGGCGGCGAGCACCGCGGCGACGGCGGCCAGCCGCAGCGACGCGCCCTTGGTCGTGAAACTCAACATGCAAATCCTCCCCAGCGGAAACGTTGCGCTAGACCGACAGTGTTGCTCATGAGACCGACAGTGTTCTCATCAGGCCGACAGAGTTCTCACGAGGCCGGAGGGACGATCATGTAGGTCAGCTTCGGCCAGGCCACCGACAGCGGGACCAGCGGCTCGCGCAGGATCCAGATGTTCACGTGATGGTTCTGGCCCGCGATGCCGAGCTCGTCGATCATCTGCAGCGCTTGGGTTTTCTGCCCGAAGTTCGCGAGGAACGCCCGCTGCTCCGGACTGTCGTTGTAGCCGACCCACAGGATGGTGGTGGCCGAGTCCGGCGGCGGACCCCACACGGCGAAACCGCGATTCGGGCTGTAGGTCGGCGGGATCGACTGGAACTTGCCGTAGTGGTCGAGCGCGCCGGCCTCGTTGTAGGCCTCCGCGACCACCGCGGTCGCGGCCCGCTCCTCGGGCGGCAGACCCGCCGCCACCTTCTCCACGGCGTCGGCCAGGTCCGCCCAGTCGTCGTTGCCGTAGTGCTGCAGGAAGCCCAGTTTGCTGGTGTTGGGGACGTCGATCCAGCTCTTCGGGTAGGGGAGCGTGGCCAGGGCGGCCATCAGAATCGCGGTGAGAACGGTCAATCCGGTGAACACGCGCCGCAGCACGGCCGCCGGACGCGGACCCGCGGTGTCGAACAAGCCCGACAGGACCGTCGCGCCCGCACCGAAGATCGCTGGAATGATCCCGGCGACGTAATAGGACCGGCCGTGGCTCGCGACCACCAGCACCACCATCAGCAGCGTCGCGACGAGCACGAACCGGTACGGCCGCAGCTTCGGATCCCGGGCCAGGCCGTACAAGCCCAGCACGCCCAGACCGCCGCCGAGGAAGCCGGTGACCACCAGGATCGCGATCACCGTGCCCCACTGGCCGCCGTCGCTCTGCGCGGTCTCGTGCGCGATGGCGGCATTGGTGGCCAGCTGCGGCCAGTCGTGGGAGGCCTGCCACAGCAGGGCCGGGGTCATGGCCGCCACCATGATCAGCAGACCCAGCCACAGGGCCGGGCGGCGCAGGATCTCCCGCGGACCCGCCACCAGCATGGCGGCGCCGACGCAGGCGCCCAGCATCAGCACCAGCCACTTGTCCTGCACGTCGATCGCCGCCGCCACGCCCGCGGCGACGAGCAGGCGGTCGCGGCGGGTGCGCACCCAGCGGACCAGCAGCCAGATGATCAACGCCTGGAACGCCACATCGATGGCGACGCTGTCGAGCACGGTATAGGCGAAGATGAACGGCGAGGCGGCGTAGCCCGCGGCGGCGAGGAGCTGGAACCGTTCCCGCGCACCGCATTCGTAGGCGACCGCGGCGGTCAGCACCGACACCGCGATCAGCAGCAGCAATCCGGGGATCCGCAGCGCGATCACCGATCCGGGCGCGAGCACGTCGGCCAGCCGCGCGATCATCGGGATCAGCGGGCCGTTGTCGACGTAGCTGACGGCGAGGCGGCGACCGCACGCCAGGTAGTACAGCTCGTCGCCCGCCAGCTGGAACCGGAACGCCGAGACCGACCAGACCAGCGTGATCACGCCGGAGACCAACAGGACACCGCGCCACGCGAACTGCGGCGGCGCGGTCGTCGCCTCGGATCCAGGGGTGATGGTGAGCGTCATTGCTTCTCCGGGTCAGTGCGACGCGAGGTGGCTGTGGATGGCGGCGGCCACGGCCGTGTCGCCGCGCGGCGACGGGTGGAAAGGCAAGGCGGACGGGCTCTGCCGGGGATCGAGGAAGTTGCTGAACCACGGGTCGGCGGCGCACAGGCCGTGTCCGGCGGTCGCGGGCTTCAGGTCGATGAAGTCGACGCCCAGGATTCCGGCGGCCTCGCGCTGCGCGGTCTGCAGCCGGTTCCAGTACGCGACCATGGCCCCGGCCCGCGGCTGGACCCAGTGCACGAAGCCGAGGACGTCCGCGCACCACTCGGTCGCGCCTTCGGGCGCGATCTCGGGGTAACCGATCAGTTCGATCTTCGCGTTCGGGGCGTAGTACTTCACGTAGTCGACGACCTTGCGGACGCGGTCGGCGTAGGCCGTCCCGGTGATGGCCGTGTAGTCCGGCCACCGGCCCTCGGCCACGGCGGCGTCGTCACAGCCGTGCACGAGGTCGATCACACAGGTGAACACCTTGTTCACATCCGCGGAGAGGGTCGCGTCCTTGGGCCAGGAGTCGTTGAACCCGAGCTGGATGGTCACCACCCGGGTCCGCGGCCCGAACGCGCCGTTCTGCGCGGCGTCGAGGGCCAGCTGCGCCAGGGTGTAGCCGCCGCGGCCGGGCACCTGCTCGCCGGTGGAGGTGACCGGGCCGGTGTCGATGGACGCGCTCGAGCACGAGTTGTTGACGACGTCCGCGGCCTCGACGCCCATCAGGGCGCTCAGCTGGACGGGCCACGAGGAGGGTCCGTGCAGGCAGGCCCGCAGCCCGGTGCTGTCCGGGTTCTCGCATTTGGTCAGCACCACGTCGCAGGACGGGTTCGCGCTGTAGGAGTCGCCGAGCACCACGAGCGGGCGGCCGGGTGCCGGGGTGGGTTCGGCCTCGGCGGCGCCGGCGGATACCGCGGCGGCCAGGACGCCCATGGCGACGGCCAGCCGGGGTAGGAGTACGGCCCGGCCGGTTGTCCAGGAACTGGTCAAGTGCAAAATCCTCATCGAGCCACAGCCATGCCGAACGGGGCGCGATTATGATGCAGCCCACAGCAACTGACAGATAAAGCAAAGTAACTGCATTTCACTTGGTTGGCAAGCAAGCGATTCGCACCTGGCGAAGGGGCGTCACCTACCCCACAACGCAGTTCGGCCCAGGCGAGAGAATATTCTCTGGCCTGGGCCGATAAGGGTGGCTGACGGGACTCGAACCCGCGACACCCAGGATCACAACCTGGTGCTCTACCAGCTGAACTACAGCCACCATCGCCGGTAACTTCCGGCGCGCTAGAGCTTAACGTGTCGCCGCTGTGAGTACCTAATCGGCTGTTCAGGAGGGGTTTACGGGCGGCTGCGCGGGGGTCGTCAATTCGGCGGCGACAGCGGCGATCTCGGCCGTGGAGGGGCCGGGAGCCGGAACGAACGCGGTGCGGCGGTAGTACCGGAGCTCACGGATGGACTCCTGGATATCGGCCAGCGCGCGGTGCGCGAGCCCCTTCTCGGGCTGACCGAAGTAGATCCGCGGGTACCAGCGCCGGGCCAGTTCCTTGATCGAGCTGACGTCGATCATGCGGTAGTGCAGGTGCGTGTCCAGCGTGGGCATGTCGCGCGCGATGAACCCGCGATCGGTGGCGATCGAATTGCCCGCCAGCGGAACGGTCCGCGGCGTCGGCACGTACTGCTTGATGTAGTCGAGCACCTGCTGCTCGGCCTCTTCGAGGGTGACGACCGACCGTCGCACCTCCTCGGTGAGACCCGACTTGGCGTGCATCTCGGTCACCACCGGCGGCATGGCGGCCAGCGCGGCGTCGTCGGCGTGGATCACGATGTCCACGCCCTCGCCGAGAATATTGAGGTCACTGTCCGTGACGAGCGCGGCCACCTCGATCAGCTTGTCGCTGTCGAGCCGCAGCCCGGTCATCTCGCAGTCCATCCACACCACGTACTTGTCGGTCACCGCCAAACACTAACTCTTCGCCCGATCCCCACCTGGTTCGGATCGGACCGTCCGCGCGGCCCGAACCTGATTGGTTAACAGTGGGCAACCCGCGTCGAGGCCGCTCGGACGTGCGATCGAGCAGTATCGTTGCGGTCGAATCTCACGCGCGGCGAGCGGATGGCGTGTGGGTCGGGCAGTTTCTGAGCAGTCGGCACGGCAGACGGAGGAAGCGCGATGACCACCCCGCAGGAGAAGGCAGCGGCGGCTCGGAAGGCCGCCGAGGAGGCGGCACGGATCGCGGCCGAAGCGGCGGCCGCGGCCGAAGCCGCCGAACAGGAGGCCGCCGCGCAGGAGGCTGCCACCGCGGCTGCGGCTGCGGCGGATTCGGACGGCAAGGCCGCGGGCACGGCGAAAGTGGCTGCCGCCGATGCCGATCCGGCGAGCGAGGACGAGGTCGCCGCCCGGGAGATCGCCGCCGGGTACGCCATGGAGGGGGTGGCGCTGGAGCTGGGCACCGTGATCGTCGGGGGCACCGTGCATCCCGACGCGCGGGTGCGGATCCCGATGAAGACCATGAACCGGCACGGACTCATCGCGGGGGCCACCGGTACCGGTAAGACCAAGACCGTGCAGGGCATCGCCGAGCAGCTCTCGGCGGCCGGTGTGCCGGTCGTGGTGGCCGACATCAAGGGCGACCTGTCCGGGCTGGCGCAGCCCGGACAGTCCAACGAGAAGCTGCTGACCCGAGCCCAGGAGACCGGCGACGCGGACTGGAAGCCGCAGGGGTTCCCGTGTGAATTCGTCTCGCTCGGCACCGGCGGGATCGGGGTGCCCATCCGGGCGACGATCACCTCGTTCGGTCCGATCCTGCTCAGTAAGGCGCTGGGGCTCAACGAGACTCAGGAGTCGACCCTCGGCCTGATCTTCCACTGGTCGGACCAGCAGGGCCTGGCGCTGCTGGACCTCGACGACCTGCGCTCGGTCATCCAGTACCTCACCAGCCCGGAGGGCAAGGAGGATCTCGAGGGCATCGGCGGCGTCTCCGCGCAGACCGCGGGCGTGATCCTGCGCGCGCTGGTGAACCTGGAGGCCGACGGCGGCGACACCTTCTTCGGTGAGCCGGAACTGAATCCGGCCGACCTGATGCGCAGCGCGGGCGGGCAGGGCGTGATCACCCTGTTCGAGCTGGGTGCGCAGGCCGCGCGGCCGCAGATGTTCTCGACCTTCCTGATGTGGGTGCTGGCCGACCTGTTCCAGACCCTGCCCGAGGTCGGCGATATGGACAAGCCCAAGCTGGTGTTCATCTTCGACGAGGCGCACCTGCTGTTCAACGGCGCGTCCAAGGCGTTCCTGAACCAGGTCGAGCAGACGGTGAAGCTGATCCGCTCCAAGGGCGTCGGCGTCTTCTTCTGCACCCAGCTGCCCACCGACATCCCCAATGCGGTGCTCTCCCAGCTGGGTGCGCGCATCCAGCACGCGCTGCGCGCCTTCACGCCCGAGGATCAGGCGGCGCTGTCGAAGACGGTGCGCACCTACCCCAAGACCGCCACCTACGACCTGGAGAAGGCGCTCACCTCGCTGGGCATCGGCGAGGCGGTGGTGACGGTGCTGTCGGAGAAGGGCGCGCCGACCCCGGTCGCCTGGGCGCGCATGCAGCCGCCGCGCTCGCTCATGGACACCATCGGCGACGACGCGATCCGTTCCCGCGCACAGCAGTCCACGCTGTACGGCAAGTACGGCCAGACCGTCGACGCGGAATCGGCGTACGAGATCCTGACCGCGAAGATCCAGGCCGCCGCCGCACAGGCCGATCAGGAGGCGGCGGCCAAGAGCTCGCGCTCGGCCAAGCCGGCGCCGGAGGAGGATTCGATGGCGGAGAAGATCGTCAACAATCCGGCGTTCAAGAACTTCCTGCGGTCGGCGGCCACCGTGGCCGGGCGCGAGATCAGCCGCAGCATCTTCGGCACCCGGCGGCGGTAGGCCGGTCGGGCTCAGTGCCCGATATTGCGGCTGAGTAGATCGTCGATGGTCTCGCGGCGGACCAGTTCCCGGGACTGGCCGTCGCGGACCGCGACGATCGGCGGCCCACCCGGTACAGCGTGACGCCCGCTCGCGCGACGATGGCGCGACCGGGTTCCAGGGCGATGCACGGGCGCGGGAACCCGTGCCGGGCGCACGCCGCGTCCAGAGCGGTCGAACCGGTCCGGTACGTGCCTTTTACGAGCCCCGGTTCGATCTTGACGTTTTGCTGATCAGCCGCCGAGCTTCTTGTAGGCGGCGCCCGCCACCACCGAGGTGATGGACCGCGGCCCGAACTGCCCGGCGATGCTCATACCCTTGCTGATCAGGCCCGGGACCACTCGCATCTTGTTGCGGGCGAGCGCGTCGATGGTGATCTTGGCGGTGTGGGCGGCGGTGACCCAGATGAACTCCGGGATCTTGCTGCCCATCTCCTCCTGGTCCGGGTTGTCGGTGCGGACCGGGCCGGGGGCCAGCAGGGTGACATTGACGCCGGAGCCCTTGAGCTCGCCGCGCAGCGACTCGGAGAAGGTGTTGGTGAACGCCTTGCTCGCCGAGTAGGTGGTGTTGTGCGGAATCGGCATATTGCCGGCCGCGGAACCGGTGATCAGGATGCCGCCCGCGCGGCGCTCCAGCATGCCGGGCAGCACGGCCAGCGTGAGGTCGTGCACGGCCACCGCGTTCAGTTCCATGATGTCGCGCTCGTAGTCCAGATCCAGCTTGGCGAGCGCGCCGAAGGTGGCGACACCGGCGTTGTTGCACAGGATCGCGATATCGCGGGCGGCCAGCTCCTTGGCCAGCGGGGCCCGCTGGTCCCGGTCGGACAGATCCACCGCGCGCACCTCGGCGGTGATGCCGTACCGCTCGGTCAGCCGCTGCGCCAGATCGGCCAGCAGATCGCCGCGCCGGGCGACGAGGATCAGCGAGTAGCCCCGCGAGGCAAGCTCTTCGGCGAGGGCGACCCCGATCCCGGAGGAGGATCCGGTCACGACGGCACGATTGTCGGCGGTGGGTGCAGGCAGGCTCACGACATGGCAGCCTACCCACGGAGTCGGGTGGCGGACAGCCCGGTGCGAGCGCCGGGTATCCGTGCGGGGTGGATACCCGACGCCGCGGGCTCAGCGCGAACGCGCGGGCAGCGGCTCGCGTCGGCGGTGCCTGGTCAGCCCGCGTTCCCGGTGCACTGCGAATCGGTGATGTGCACGCTGCTCGGCTCGGAGCTGCCCAGGCTCACCAGCAGCGGGCTCGGATCTGGGCCGCTGGCGGCGATGGCATTGGCCTCGGCCATGGCCTTGGTGCGGCCGAGGCCCGTGTAGAGGTTGCCGTCGCGGTTGGCGAGAGCGGCGCAGCCGTTCACCCAGCGGATCTTCACGTAGCAGTTGGAGACCCCGCACTGTTCCAGTGCGGCGGCGTCCGCGCTGCCCTGATCCTCGTAGTTCCAGGTGGTGCCGATGCTGTAGTAGTTGCCGTCGATGCCGACCGCCATCGAGCCGTAGAGATCGCCCGCGGCGTGCGCGGTGCCCATACCGCCGACGAACATCGCCGCGGTCGTCGAAGCCACCAGGCCGAGGGCGGCCTTGCGAGTCAGAGCCATAGAGATTTCTCTCCCCCAAGATCGTTGAAGCAAATGCCTCGTGATCATGTCAGGAAGGTCCGACACCGCCGACCATCTGAATCGGTTGGTGGATAGGTCAATTCCGCGGTTTCGGCTCCATGAACGCGATGCCCCAATTCACGTGGCCGCGCCACACCCCCGCGATGCGGCCGCCCTGGACGGCGGGTTTGGGGTCGCCGATCGGGCCGCCCGCCGCGCGGATGGCGGCGACGGCGGCGTCCAGATCGGCGGTCATGAAGGCGACGCCGACCAGGGCGGGCGGCAGGCCGGAGGTGACCGCTTCGACGAAGGGTTCGCCGACGCGGTAGAAGGCCATCTCGGGCCCCTCCGGGCCGCGGGGGAAGAAGCGGCGGCGCGGTGGGACCCCGAGGACGGCGGTCAGATCGGTGACGGCGGAGTCCAATTCGGGAACCCAGTAGACGACGTGGTCGATGATCGTCACGCCGTTGGGGTGCGCCGCACCGGACTCGGTCTCCGCCGATTCCAGGTAGGGCACCCCCAGGGTCGCGGGGTCGGCGTGGGTTTCGTCGAAGCCCCAAGCCGCTTCGCCCAGAACGCATTCGACCTGCCCGACTCGGAATCGGCCGTCGGTGACGGTGAAACCCAGTGCCGCCCAGGACTGCTCGTCACCGGGCAGTCCCAGGCGGGTGAGGTTCGGCATTACAGGCTCGCCGCCAGGCGGGTGCCCTGGTTGATGGCGCGCTTGGCGTCGAGTTCGGCGGCCAGGTCGGCGCCGCCGATGAGGTGCACCTTCACGCCCGCGTTCTGCAGCGGCTCGTGCAGGTCGCGCACGGATTCCTGGCCGGCGCACAGGATCACGTTGTCGCATTCGATGACCTGCGGGCGCTGCCGCTTCTCGCCGTAGCTGACGTGCAGGCCGCGGTCGTCGATGCGCTCGTAGTTGACGCCGCCGATCTGCTCGACGCCCTTGGCCTTGACCGCGGCCCGGTGCACCCAACCGGAGGTCTTGCCCAGATCCTTGCCGAAGGCGGACGACTTGCGCTGCAGCAGCACGACTTCGCGGGCGGCGGGGGAGGGCTTGGGGGTGGTGACGAAGCCGGGGACGGTCGGGTCGTCGGAGACGCCCCACTCCTCCTTCCACTCGTCGAGCTCGAGGCTGGGATGCCCTTCGACGGTGAGGAATTCGCTGACGTCGAAGCCGATCCCGCCCGCGCCGATCACGGCCACCTTCTTGCCGACCTTCTTGCCGTCGCGCACCAGTTCGGCGTAGGTGAGCACCGTCGGGTGGTCGATGCCGGGGATATCGGGGATGCGCGGCTTCACGCCGGTGGCCAGGATGACCTCGTCGTAGCCGCCCGCGATGAGCTGCTCGGCGGTGGCGCGGGTCTCCAGATGCACACGCACGCCGGTGAGTTCGAGCTGCCGGGTGAAGTAGCGGATGGTCTCGTTGAACTCTTCCTTGCCCGGGATGCGGCGGGCGATGTCGAACTGCCCGCCGACCTTGGCGTCGGCCTCGAACAGGTCCACATGGTGCCCGCGCTGGGCCAGGCTGACCGCGGCCGACAGCCCGGCCGGGCCCGCGCCGACGACGGCGAACTTCCGGGTGCGGCGGGTGGGCAGCAGCTTCAGCTCGGTCTCGTGTCCGGCGCGCGGATTCAGCAGGCAGGACACGGTTTTGGCCTGGAAGGCGTGATCCAGGCAGGCCTGGTTGCAGGCGATGCAGGTGTTGATCTCGTCGGTGCGCGCGTCCTGCGCCTTGCGGGCCCAGTCGGGGTCGGCGAGCAGCGGACGGGCCAGCGAGATCAGGTCGGAGTCGCCGCGGGTGAGGATCTCCTCGGCGGTCTCGGGCATATTGATGCGGTTGGACGCGCACACCGGAATGCCCACGAGGTCTTTGACCTTCGCGGTCCACTCCACGAACGCGGCGCGCGGCACCGAGGTGACGATGGTGGGCACCCGGGCCTCGTGCCAGCCGATGTCGGTATTGATGATGGTGGCCCCGGCGGCCTCCACATCCTTGGCGACGGCGGCGATCTCGTCCCAGGTCTGGCCCTTCTCCACGAAATCGGCCATGGAGAGCCGGAATACGATGATGAAGTCCGGGCCGACCGCCTTGCGCACCCGGCGCACGATCTCCCCGGCGATGCGGCGGCGGTTCTCCGGCGAGCCGCCCCACTTGTCCTTGCGCTTGTTGGTGCGCTCGGCGAGGAACTGGTTGATGAAATAGCCTTCACCGCCCATGATCTCGACGCCGTCGTATCCCGCGAACTTGGCCAGGGCGGCGGTGCGCGCGTAATCGTCGATGGTGTTCTCGACGCCCTTGCCGGACAGCGCGCGCGGCTTGAACGGGTTGATCGGGGCCTTGATGGCCGAGGCGGAGACGCTGGTCGGCATGTAGGAGTAGCGGCCCGCGTGCAGGATCTGCAGGGCGATCTTGCCGCCCTCGGCGTGCACCGCCTTGGTGATGGCGCGGTGCCGGTAGGCCTCGGTCTTGTTGGTCAGCTTCGCGCCGAAGGGCAGCAGCCAGCCGGTGCGGTTGGGGGCGTAGCCGCCGGTGATGATCAGGCCCACACCACCTTTCGCGCGTTCGGCGAAGTAGGCGGCCAGCCGGTTGGTGTGCCAGGCGCGATCCTCGAGGCCGGTGTGCATGGAACCCATGACCACCCGGTTGCGCAGGGTGGTGAAGCCGAGGTCCAGGGGTTCGAACAGGTGCGGGTACGCGCTCATCGGCGAGTGCCTTTCGGGTCGGACGCCTGCGACCGGGCTGTGTCGCGTTTCAGGGCGTCGAGTACTTCGTCGCACCAGTCGATGAACCCCTCCTCGACGCGGATGCCGCCGCGCAGGACGAGGTACTGGTGCAGTTTCGGGCCGGTGAGTTGATCCGGCGCCGGGTAGTCCTTCTTCTCGAAGGCGCGGTACAGGTCGAGGCGGTGGGTGTGCTGGTCGCGATGGCGTTGCACCTCGCCGACGATCACGCTCGGTTCGCCGAGGGAGGCGGCGCGCAGCTTGACGCCGAGGTCGCTGCGCAGCGGTTCCAGGTCGGCGGGCTCGGCGATCCAGCGGATCAGTTCGTCGCGGCCGGCGTCGGAGACGGTGTAGACCTTCTTGTCCGGGCGGCCGTCCTGCGGCACGGTCTCGGCGATCACCCAGCCCTGCTCGTCCATGCGCTTGAGGACGCGATAGATCTGCTGGTGGGTGGCGTGCCAGAAGAAGCCGATGGATTTGTCGAACCGCTGGGCCAGGTCGTAGCCCGAACTGGCGCGTTCGGTCAGCGATACCAGCAGCGCGTGTTCGAGGGCCATGCCGCCAGGGTAACTGCTACGAGACGTACTATGCAATTCAGTGCATAGAGCCCGCGTGTGGTGCGCAGACGTCGGCGTGTCGGTTAACGCGGCCGGTAGCGGGGCTGATTTCTGAGCGAACCACTCGCCCCTGGGGATGCTCGGGCGGGGATGAACCTCAGGGGGGCCGATATGCGGTCGACATTCGCCACGGTGGGGGCGGCAGTCCTCATCGCGACATCCGCGGTACTGATGACCGCGTGCAATGACAAGACGGGCACTCCGGTGCCGGTGACGTCGGTCAGCGCCGCGCCGCAGGGGGCCGGGCAGCCGGGCGCCACCAAGCCCGGTGGCGTCGACACCCGGGCGTTCCTACGCAGTATCGGCAAGACCGGTTGGTACGAGGGCTTCGAGATCACCATCGACCAGGCCACCGTCACCGCCGACGGATTCGGCGGCGCGAAGATCCGCGTCGACATCACCTACAAGAACACCACCACCGCCAACAAGACGCTCGCGGTCGTGCCCGCCGTCCAGATCGGCGGCGCGATCGACGGCGGCGCCGGGTGGAACAGCCCCGAGGTCCCCGGAAAGGGTTCCGCCACCGGCGATATCACCGCGTCGGTGAAGTCGTACGACACCCCCGAGCACCTGCTCGACACCATCACCATCCTCTACGGCAGCGCCGCGGAGAACCAGACCAGGTTCCCGCTGAAGACCGACGCCAAGGTCGAGAGCATCGCCCCGCGCACGCTCGATATCAGCGGCAAGCTCACCCAGGATCAGACGACGGTCGAAATCACCGGCGCCACACTGACTCCCAGCTACACCAAGAACGAGGCCGGGAAGATGGAGCTGGCACTGCGCGTCAAGTTCATCGGCGGCGCGGGCATCGCCGCGGGCGGCACCAACATCTCCTACACCGACTTCAGCGCCAAGACCCCGGCCGGGTCCACCGAGGTGGCCGACTTCCGCGGCGCCGTCATCGAACTGCTGGGCCGCAATCAGACGATCGACAAGGCGGGCGACGTCATCGTCTTCCTGGTCCCGTCGCCGGGCACCGGCCCGTACACCCTCTCCTTCGACGCCGCCAAGGGCGAGAAACCGGCGGGGACCCTGAGCTTCACCGTCAGCTGACCCCCGCCCCGCCTCTTTGCTCCGCGGTAGCCGTGTGCGGGTAGTCGACTACCCGCACGCCACGGTGCGGAGTTCACCTCCCGAGTGGCCCTGCGTGCACTCCATCGACGATTTTGCCTGGTTCAGGTAGTTCTGTACCCGTGAGACCTCGGATCCGAACGATGAGAATCGGTCTTGTCGATTCGGGAAAGAGGCTCCGATGGCTACCACACAGAAAGACCACAGCGGCGTGACGGTTCGGGTATCGATATCCGCCGCGGGGATCGACGACGAGCACATGGACCGGCAGACCCGCATGCTGCGGACGGAGCTGGCCGCGATGGACGGCGTCGAATCGGCGGTGCTGGCGCGCGACACCGCCGGGGCCGCACCGGGTTCGAAGGTGGCAGACCCGGTCACCCTCGGCGCGATCGTGCTGGCCTTGAGTGCCTCCGGCGGGGTGTTCACCACCTTGATCGAGACGGTGCGGGACTGGCTGAAACGCGATCCAGGCGCCCGCCGGGTGACGGTCACCATCGACGGCGAGAGCATCGAGCTGGAGGCCGCGAGCGACGCCGAGCAGCACGCGCTGGTCGAGGCCTATCTCCGCCGGCACGGCGCGGTGGCGGGGTGACGCCATGGCCGGCCGATTCGCCCTGGTGGTGGCGACCTACACCTTCCACGATCCCGGACTGCGCCAGCTGACCGCACCCGCCCACGATGCCGAGGCGCTCGCCGAGGTGCTGGCCGATCCGGCCATCGGCGGGTTCGAGGTCACCACGTTGATCAACGAGCCGCATCACGTGGTCGGTTCGGCGGTCGGTGATTTCTTCACCGACCGCAGGCGCGACGATCTGACCCTGCTGTACTTCAGCGGCCACGGGCTCAAAGACGACGCGGGCAAGCTCTACCTCGCGATGACCGACACCCGCACGCTCAACCCGCTTTTCACCTCGGTCGCCGCGGATCAGATCGACTACGCCATGACCGGCTGCCATTCGAACCATCAGATCCTGATCCTGGACTGCTGCTACAGCGGCGCGTTCCCGGTCGGCGCGATCGCCAAGGCCGACGACCAGGTCCACGCCCTGGAGAGCTTCAGCGGCCGCGGCCGCACCGTGCTCACCGCCTCCGACGCCACCCAGTACGCCTTCGAAGGCGAGGTCCCGCACGGCCAGGCGACGCAGTCGGTGTTCACCCGCCACCTGGTCACCGGCCTCCGCGACGGCGGCGCCGACCTCGACCAGGACGGCGACATCACCGTCGACGAGCTCTACAGCTACGTCCACGACCACGTCGTCGCCGAACGCCCCCGCCAGCGGCCCAAGAAACAGGACAACGTCGAAGGCCGTACCGTCCTGGCCCGCAACCGCAATTGGCAGGTGCCGCAACACATTCGCTCCGACCTCGAAAGCCCGGCCGTCCGCGACCGCCGCAACGCCCTCGAAGACCTGGACCAGCTTTACCGCACCGGCGGCGCCATCGTCCGCACCCGCGTCCGCGACGCCGTCACCCAACTCGTGAACGACGACAGCCGCGCCATCGCTGCGGCGGCCGCCGCCTGGCTCGACACCCACCCCACCGGCCCGGCAACGACGCCCACCGGCGGCGGTGCCGGTACACCACTGGAATCCGACTCACACTCGGTCGGCGAGACCGTCCCGGCAACGACGCCGGAGCGCACCGATGATGCTGCGCGACACCAAGACTCGCCGACCACCGATCAGGCGCCGCCGCATCCGGGCCGCGAAGGCGAAGAAGACGAAGGTGTGGCAGAACCGGCCGCCCTGTTCGGCGGGTCCGAGCCGCCTCCCCGGTCGGAGCATCAGGCAACCGAACGCCCCGACGGCCGGGCCCGACGCAGACTGCGCGATCGGAGATGGGCGGTACCGATGGCGGCCGCCGCCATGGCGGTCGGTTGCGTAGCCGCGGTAGGTGGCTGGTATCTCGCCCCTACCGGCGTGGCGGGACACGCCATCGGCGATGCCTCAGCGTTGCGAGGGCCGGATATCGATCTGCTGAAACTGATTGCCCCAGACGGCTATTACCGGAATAACTGCGGCCATATGGACCCGGACACGGGACAGGTCGCGGCTATCGAATGCGAAACCAACAAGGCGGCCGGTATGCCCATGGCGCGCTTCTATCACTTCGCCAATGCCGATAAGCTCGCCGCCCTCTACCAGACTTTCGGTCGAGTCCTGCACACCGGCAGCTGTCCCGGCGACCCGCCGGGACCGGACGCGCCGGTTTTCGACGCCTACGGCAAACCAATGGGCCGCAAGACATGCGCCCTCGATCCCTCGGTCAGTCCGGCCGCATCGGTACTGGTCGTCACCGACGAACCCGACCTTGCGATCGCCGCCTTCTACTACAAGCCGAGTGACTGGACATCTCCTCTTGCCGCGCAGCTACGGGATTACCGGGCAGCGCGGGGCTACCGTCAATTCCTGGCGGTCGAGGACGCGAACGACCCAGATGAATTCACCTCAGCGGACAAGGACCTGCTGAGAGGTGTCGGCGGCGGCGGCTTCACTCGCTCGAATTGCAGGCACGAAAACCCGGCACAACTGGGGAACGCGAACATCAGTTGTAGTACACCGGTGACCTACCCCGACGCATCGTTCCTGGGATTCCCCAACGCCCCCGCCGCGAACGCGATGTACCAATCGGAAGCGAAGGTGCTCTCGGGTCACGCCTGCGATGGTCGGCCAGGGCAGGACACACCGTGGACTCAGAACGACAAACCGGTCGGCCGGTTCACCTGTGTGGTCGCCCCCGCCGATGCGGTCCACCCGGACGACCACACCCCCTGCCTGATCTCGATCCACGACGCCCTGCACATTGTGAGCTTCTTCTGTGCCAGGTCCTCCGGTGCTCCCCAGACCGCGATTACCACCGAAGCGGACCTGACCGCCTGGTTCCAGAAAAAGTACGTGTAACCAGACAAGTCATCTCGGGGCGACCCACCACTGTGTTCCGTCAGCCGAGTCCCGTCGCGAAGGCCCGCGCCGCAGCCAGTTCCGCGGCGTCGGGCCGTCCCTTGTGGATTCCCCCGACCAGCTTCAACGGCGCGACGGTATCCAAGGCCCGCACCGAGAACGTATCCACCACTTCGAACCCCTTCGGATCCCTCGCCCACCAAATCTCCTTTCGAATTATTCGAAAGCAGTGCACAATGGGGTGAACGCGAGGAGGGCGAATGGCCGAGACATTGGACGAGCGCACGCTGCTACCAGAACACCCGGATCAGATCGCCGAGTTGCGCCGATTTCTGGACTCGGTACCGGCCACGGTCGAAGCCGCCATCCTGCGGTCCGCCGATGGTGAGGTGGTCGCGTTGCCCGCAGAGGTTGTCGAGGCCCTGCGACTGGTGGCACGCGCGCTGTCGGAGGGAAAGGCCGTCACTGTCGCGCCCCTCCATACCACCCTCACCACTCAGGAAGCCGCTGAGCTGCTCGGCATGAGCAGGCCGACCTTTGTGAAGTTGCTCGATTCGGGTGCGATCCCCTTCACCCGCCCCGGTCGCCATCGACGTGTCCGCCTCACCGACGTGCTCGCGTACCGCGAGTACCGACGAGCCGAACGCTCGGCGGGCCTATCGGAGCTGACCAGGATCTCCGAGGACATGGGTCTTTACGACGACATTGCACCGAATCCATTGAGACGGAACTGAATCGATGCGGCGGATACTCCTCGATACCTGTGTCCTGTACCCCGCCCACCTTCGCGACACCATTCTCCGCCTCGCGGAAGCAGACCTCATCCAGCCGCTGTGGTCCGCGGAGATTCTGGCCGAACTCCACCGAAATCTCGCGGCCCGGAACAGCGGCGATCCCCAGGTCTCCGTGCAGGCCGACCGGCTGATCAGCATCTTGCGGAACTACTTCCCGGACGCGATGGTGGAGGGCTACATAGATCTGGTCGACCGGATGGAGAACCATCCGAAGGACCGTCACGTCCTCGCCGCAGCGCTGCAGGGAAACGCGGACGTACTGTTGACGTTCAATCTGAAGGACTTCGCGGTCCGGCCGATTGGCGAGGGCTTTCCCGAGCTGTTGCATCCCGACGAATTTCTGCTCGACGTGCTCGATCTAGCTCCGGCGCAGGTAATTCGACTCCTCGGGAACCAGGTCGCCGAGCACAAACGGCCGCCCAAACACATCCAGGGCCTCCTGGACGTACTGGAACGATCCGGGGTACCCGCGTTCGCCGCCGAGGTCCGGCGTCGGCTGAACTGAGAAGTCATTGGTACCCGAAACCGAAGGCAGGGCAGAGCAGTTCGGTTCTGTGACTGCGAAGCCTGGCATTCGAATAGTTCGCGTCAAGCCACGGGCGACGCGACCGACAGCCCTCAGCCGAGCCCAGCCGCGAAGGCGCGCGCCGCCGCCATATCGGTGGCGTCGGGCCGCCCTTTGTGGATTCCCCCGACCAGCTTCAACGGAGCGAAGGTGTCGAAGGCCCGCACCGAGAAGGTATCCATTACCTCGAACCCCTTCCGCCCGAGCAGCCGCGTCATCGGACCCATGACGGCGGGAAATCCACTGGTGGCGAACACGAATGCGCGCCCCTGCTGCCCCTCGGGCAGTGAGCGTGCGAATTCCCGCAGACGGGGGTGGAAGGCCATAGAGAAGATTCCTGATCCGAACCCCACCAGGTCGTATTCCGCGAGGTCGGCGGGTGAAACCTCTTCGGGCTCAACGACGCGGGCTCCGAGGACTTCACCCATGGCCTCCGCCACTCGCCGCGTATTCCCGTGCGACACCGAAACGCACACGATCAGAGTCTTCATCACATCGCTCCCTGCTTCCCCGATGATTCCGGACATCCTTGTGGACACCGCCCGCGTGCCCGATCGTGACATCGAGTTGATGTGGTGGTCGTCACAGGGATATGTTCGGCGGCGGTAGCATCAGCGGCTATGTCGGGCGATCAGAGGCCGGTGACCACGGCCGGGCGCGGGGATACGGGTTTCACCGGGGCGATTCCCGAGGTGTACGACTCGCTGCTGGTTCCGATGATCTTCGCGGAACCGGCTCGGCTGCTCGCGCGGACGGTGGCCGCCTCCGACGGGGTCGACGTGCTCGAAACCGCTGCGGGGACCGGCGTGCTGACCAGGGCGCTGGCGCAGCTGGGGAGTCACCGCATCGTGGCGACCGATCTGAACGAACCCATGCTGGCGGCGGCTGCGGCGCGGCTGCCGTCCGAGCGGGTGCGATGGCAGGTGGCGGATGCCGCGGATC
Source organism: Nocardia sp. NPDC059764 (assembly GCF_042732555.1). Classification (NCBI taxonomy): domain Bacteria; kingdom Bacillati; phylum Actinomycetota; class Actinomycetes; order Mycobacteriales; family Nocardiaceae; genus Nocardia; species Nocardia sp. NPDC059764. Next base: position 9,821 of record NZ_JBHWHH010000100.1, on the reverse strand, counting down.
TGCCGTTCCCCGATTGCTCGTTCGATGTCGTGGTCTGCCAGTTCGGCGTGATGTTCCTGCCCGACAAGGTGCGCGGTTACGCCGAGGCCCTGCGTGTGCTGCGCCCGGGCGGCATGTTCGCGTTCAGCGTCTGGGATCGGATCGAGACGAGCGCGGTCACCCAGACCGTCACCGACGCCCTGTGCGCCGCCGCACCGGACGAGCCGCTCGAGTTCCTCCGCCGAACCCCGCACGGCTACTTCGACTTCGACCGCATCCGCGCCGAACTCGATGCGGCCGGGTTCGACCACATCAGCGGTGAGTACCTCGACGGTTCGAGCCGTCAGACGGCGGAAACGGGTGCGGTGGCGTTCTGCCAGGGCACCCCGCTGCGCGGCGAGATCGACCGTCACTCGACCCTGAACGTCGAGTCCGCGACCGCGATCGCCGCCGCGGCATTGCGGGACAGGTTCGGATCCGGCCAGTTCGACGCCCCGACCCGCTGGTTGCAGTGGACAGCCGCCCGCCCTCGGTAATCGAGCGCCGCGAGGACGATCACCCCGACCGCGGCGACCACGTAGGCGATAGCCGACCACCCGGAGATCGATTCGAAAATGGTTGCGGCACTGCCGGACACGTTCCCGTCCCCGGTCGCCAAGGCCGCCAACGGAACCAGGTGATCATCGGCCTGATCGGTGAAATCCGGCAGGGTCAGCGCGAAGGCCGGCACCGCGAGATCAGCCACGCCGAGAGCGATGAGTGTGCGCGGCCGCAGTCAGGGTGCGCTCGATCCTGCTGATCGCGGGCGTAGCCGGGATGAGCCCGGCTACGTGCCTTCCTGAGTAGATCTGCCTAGTCGTGCGGGGCCTGGCCCTCACCGGGTCGCACGGATGGCGAGGGTGGCGGCGAGGGCGAGGGTGACTCCTTCCGCGATGGCGGTGGTGCCTACGGCGTGGGCGGCGGCGATGGGGTTGGTGGCGAGGGTGAGGAAGAGGGTGCCGAAGGTGGCGACGCCGATGACCACACCGAGTTGGACGCAGGTGACGAGGATGCCGCTGGCGTCGGCGGCGAGGGCGACGGGGATCTTGCTGGTGGCGCGGGCCATGAGGGGGCTGAAGGCAAGGCCGTAGCCGATGCCCATGACGGCCAGGATCGCCAGGTCGAGGGGGTTGACGGAGTGGCCGTCGCGGAGGGACAGGGCCATGGCGATGGTGGTCGCGGCGGCGAGGAGCAGGCCGCCGGGGATCATCGCGCGGTGGAAGCGGGCGGGGATGCGGGTCCAGTTCAGGCTGACCAGGCCGAAGGTGATGCCGTTGGGGACGAACAGGAGTCCGGCGTGGACGGGGGAGTAGCCGAGGGTGGATTGCAGGTGGATGGTGAGGATGAAGACCCAGCCGCCGAAGGTGCACATGATCAGGAAGAGGGTGGCCGCGGCGGCGAGCAGGCCGGGGGCGCGGACCACGCGGTCGGCGAAGAGTGGTTCCCCGCCCCGGCGGTGCACCCAGCGTTCCACCAGGGCGAAGGCGGCGAAGCCGAAGGCGGACGCGCCCAACGCGATCCGGGTCCAGGCGGGCCACTGCTGTTCGTGCCCGAGCACGAGCGGCACCGACAGCGCGAGGACCGAGGCGGTGAGGACCGCCAGCCCGGGCAGATCGAGCCGGCGTTCACCGCGCGGGGTGGCGGCGGGCAGCACGCGCGGCGCGACCGCGAGCAGGGCGACCCCGATCGGAACGTTCACGAGAAACACTCCGCGCCAGCCGGTTCCGGCGATATCGCTGCTCACGATGACCCCGCCGAGGATTTGGCCCACGACCATGCCCCCGGAAATGACGGCCGCGTACACCGAGAGCGCCCGAGCCCGCGTGTTCCCGGTGGCGGTGATCTGGATCAGGCTCATGACCTGCGGCACCATGGCCGCCGCCCCGACGCCTTGGAGGAAGCGGAACGCGATGAGCGAGGCCGGATTCCACGCCAGCCCGCAGGTGAGGGAGGCGAGGGTGAACAGCGCGAGTCCCGCGACGAACATCCCGCGCTGCCCGAACCGATCACCGAGCCGTGCCCCGGTGACCAGCAGCACCGCGTAGGCGATGACGTATCCGGAGACGATGAGTTGCAGCCCGGAACCCGTGGCGTGCAGGGAGGTTCGGATCGACGGGATGGCGACGTTCACGATGGATGCGTCCAGGACCGCCATGAACTGGCCGAGCAGGATGACGGTGAGGACCGCGATCGGACGTCGAACGCCGCCGAGAGCCGGCGTGGTCGGCGGCGCGGCAGCCGCGGGTGGGGTGTGGGTGAGGCTCTGAGACATGAGATTCAGCGTGCGCCGCGACCGACCCCGCTGACAGGAGTCCGGTTATACGGGTACTGGCACCACCTGGATACCCTTAGCGAAACCCGCCACCATGGAGGCATGGTGTCAGCAGCGGGATACAACGTCCTCGTCGAGCGGACCGCCGGAGCGGCTGCGCGCGCCGGTGATCCGCGGTCGGTGCGCAAGGTCCGGCGGGGCGAGTTGTCGACGTTCCTGAAGTCGCGGCGGGCTCGGATTCGGCCGGAGGATGTGGGGTTGCCGGTGGGGGCGCGGCGGCGCACGCCCGGTTTGCGGCGTGAGGAGGTGGCACAGCTGGCCGGGGTGGGGATCACCTGGTACACCTGGCTCGAGCAGGGGCGGGACATCAATTGCAGTGTGCAGGTGCTGGATGCGATCGCCCGGGCGTTGTGCCTGGACGGCGCGGAGCACGCGCATCTGTACCGGCTGGCCGACGTGCCGACGGCCCCGGCGCTGGTGGTCGAGGAGCCGGTGCCCGAGGAGGTGCAGACCATTCTCGATCACCTGCATCCGCTGCCCGCCACGCTCTTCAACTCCAAATACGATGTGCTGGCCCATAATGCGGCGTACGCGGCGATGTATCCGCTGTTCGTGACCGGCCACCGCAACGCATTGCGCAAGGTCTTCCTGGCCGACGAGTGCTGCACTCCGTACCCGGCGTTCTCGGAACCGGACCACCTGGCTCGCATGGTCGGCTACCTGCGGGCCGCGTACGCCCGCAATCTGGGCGACCCGGAGTGGACGGAGTTCATCGACGGCATGGTGGCCGACAGTCCGCGATTCGCGGAACTGTGGGCCCGCAATGACGTCGCCCTCCCGATCGGCCGCACCCGCGTGGTCCGCAATCTGGCCGTCGGTGTGCTCGAGATGTACATGACGAGTATGTCGCTGCCGTCGATCGCGGGTGCGTGGATGCAGGTCTGGACTCCGTCCACGCCGGAGGCCTGGGACCAGCTGCACGCCCTGCTCGCCATGACCGCCGAGGAATACCGCCGCCCGTGGGCCGAGCACGTCGAGCAGGTGCACGGCCGCACTCTGGCCTGACCCGCCACCCGGCGTGGATGTCGCACGCGAGTCGCGTTCGGTCGCTTAGTCTGCGCTGATGACCGAGGCGTCGGGTGAAGTCACCGTCGGGCAGGCGACCGGGCGGGGAACCGTACTGGCGTGGGGATTCTGGGACTGGGCGGGCGCCTCGTTCAACGCGGTCATCCTGACCTTCGTGTTCTCGGTGTATCTGACCGACAAGGTGGGTGCGGATCTGCCGGGCGGGATCTCGGCGAGCGCCTGGCTCGGGTGGGCGCTGGGCGGGGCGGGCCTGGTGGTGGCGCTGACCGCGCCGGTGGCGGGCCAGTGGTTCGACGCCACCGCGAGACGCAAACTGGCCCTGGGCATTCTGACCTCGGTGACGGTGCTGCTGATGGCGGCCATGTTCTTCGTGAAGGACGACTACCACTATCTGTGGGTCGGTCTGGTGCTGCTGGCGGTCGGCTCGGCCTCGTTCGAGCTGTCGCACGTCCCGTATTTCGCCATGCTGCGGCAGGTGTCCACGCCCGCGAATGTCGGCCGGGTGTCCGGATTCGGCTGGTCCATGGGCTATTTCGGCGGCATCATCCTGCTGTTGATCAGCTATGTCGGGTTCATCGCGGGCAAGGGCGACAATCGCGGTCTGCTCGGCGTCCCGATCGAGGACGGTCTGAATATCCGCTTGGTCGCGGTGCTGGCGGCGGTGTGGTTCGCCGGTTTCGCGGTGCCGCTGTTCCTGTTCGTCCCGGAGGTGCCGCGCACCGACGCGGATCCCGGTGCGGCGGTGCGCGGCCGGGCATTCCTGTCCTCGTACCGGGTGCTGTTCCGGGATGTGCGGGAGTTGTGGCGCACCGATCGCCGCGCGGTGGGTTTCCTGCTGGCCAGTGCTGTCTTCCGGGATGGCCTGGCGGGCGTGTTCACCTTCGGCGCGATCCTGGCGGTGAGGGTGTACGGCATCGCGGATGCCGACGTGTTGTTGTTCGGCATTGCCGCGAATGTGGTTGCGGCGCTGGGCGCGCTGGTCGGCGGCGGGTTCGACGACCGTACCGGCCCGAAGACGGTGATCGTCGCCTCGCTGCTGGGCATGATCGTGTGCGGCGCGTTCCTGCTGGTGTTGTCGGGCCCGCTGATGTTCTGGATCTTCGGCCTGTTGCTGACCGTATTCGTCGGTCCCGCACAGGCTTCGGCCCGCTCGTTCCTGGTCCGGGTGTCCCCGCCCGGGCGCGAGGGCCAGATGTTCGGTCTCTACGCGACCACCGGTCGCGCCGTATCCTTCCTCGCGCCAACCCTTTTCGGATTCTTCGTGTGGGCGTTCGACGCCGAGCGCGCGGGTATCGTCGGCCTGCTACTGGTGTTGATCGTCGGCCTCATGCTGTTGCTGCCGGTACGCGGGGATGACCTGCACGACAAGTGAATTCGCCGTAACGGTCCGGTCTCAGGGCCGCCAGGCGCCCATGCCGAGCGCGATGAGGCGCACCTGGAGCACCGCGCGGTCGACGGTGCGCGCGCTCTCGCGGGGTTCGGCCATCAGGTAGTCGGCGATCCGGTCGGCGACGGTGGACACGATGAGGTCGGCCGCCAGCTCCAGGTCGTCGGGCGACCAGTCGTCGAGGGCCCGCACCCGGGACAGGTCGACCACCAGTTCCCGTTCGATGAGTTGCATCTCGACCGAGATGGCCCCGCGCAAGGGCGCCGAGCCGCCGTGCCGTTCGCGAATCAGGAAGCCCCACAGATCGCGCTTGCCGTCGACCTGTTCGAAAACGAATCGCACGGTGTGGGCGAGCGTCGGATCGGGGGTGCGCCGCATTTCCCGCAGCGCCAGCCGCAATTGCCGCACGCCTTCCTCGACCAGTGTGGTGCCGAGTTCGTCGAGGGAGGCGAAATGCCGGTAGAAGGCGGTGGGCACGATGCCGGCCGAGCGGGCGATCTCACGCAGGGAGAGCGCGGCGAAACCGCGGTCGGCGGCCAGGGCGAGGGTGCCGTCGAGCAGGGCCGCGCGGGTGCGTTCCTTGCGCTCGACTCGGGTAGCTGCCTGCTCGCTCATCTCGATGAGCATACATGCGTTCACATTCGTTCCGTTCGAGAGATGTCGTGTGGGTCACACGAACTGCCGGTTGAACTGGAGTGGCTTCACCGGGCACACTATCTCAGTGTACATATGTGCACCGAAATGGCGTCGAAGTCAGCGTGGACGGCGACGCCGGCTCGGACAGCGCGTCGAATGTGGAGAGGCGTCGCTGAGCCCGGCGACGCGACAGGAGGCTCACATGGTCGGACTACTCGACCTGGTGCAGAAGACAATGACCACCCCGCACCCGCTGGATCGTTACCTCGAGCTGGTGCGCCCGACCCTGGCCCGGCGCTCGATACGCGCGGAGATCACCCATGTGCGGCGCAGCGCGGTCGGTTCGGTCACTCTCACCCTCAAGCCCGCCCGGCAGTGGACCGGGCACGTGGCGGGGCAATACGTGCGGATCGGCGTCGTGATCGACGGCGTGCGCCACACCCGCTGCTATTCCCCGGTCAATGCCGACGGACGTCGGGATCGGCACATCGAACTCACCGTCAAGGCCCACCCGCAGGGGTTGGTCTCGAACTACCTGCACGACAACGCGATCCCCGGCATGGTGGTGGACCTGGAGCCCGCCGCGGGCGTGTTCCACCTGCCCGCCACCCGCCCGGAGGCGGTCGTGCTGATCAGCGGCGGCAGCGGCATCACCCCGGTGCTGTCCATGCTGCGCACCCTCGCCAACGAGGGCTACCGCGGCCGGATCCTGTTCCTGCATTACAACCGTTCTCCGGAATTCGTCCCGCACCGCGAGGAGCTGGAGGCGATCGCCATGCAGCACGGCAATGTGCGGGTCGAGTTCCGCTACCCGGAGACCCGGCGTCACGGCAATTTCGGCTATGACGAGCTGGAGGCGCTGGCGCCCTGGTTCCCGACCGCGCAGACCTACCTGTGCGGCCCGCCCGGCCTGATGAACGCCGTGCGCACCGTCTACGAGGCCGAACAACTCGGCCCGCGTCTGCACAGTGAGGAGTTCACCCTCACCGCGGCGGTCGTCGACCCGTCCGCCGCCGAGGGCAAGGTGACCTTCTCCGGCAGCGGCGTGGTCGCCGAGAACACCGGTGAAACCCTGCTCGAACAGGCCGAAGCCGCGGGCCTGAGCCCGGAGTACGGGTGCCGCATGGGCATCTGCTTCTCCTGCACCGCCGTCAAGCGCAGCGGCTGCACCCGCAATCTGCGCACCGGGGAGCTCGACAGCGACCCGGATCAGCCCATCCAGATCTGCATCAACGCCCCCGTCGGGGACGTCGACCTCGCTCTGTGAACGGAGAGATCATGGCGATTCTTACCGAAACCCCCGAGGGCCCGCTGGTCCTCAGCGTCGAACAGGTCGAGGAGATCGGCCGCGAACTCGACGCGCTGCGCGCCCGCGTCACCGCCGACCTGGGCGAGCGCGACCGCGACTACATCTACAAGGTGATCAAGGCCCAGCGCGGCTTCGAGATCGCCGGCCGCGGCCTGCTCTACCTGGGCTTCCTGCCACCGTTCTGGCTTGCGGGCGTGGCCGCGCTGAGTGTGTCGAAGATCCTCGACAATATGGAGATCGGCCACAACGTCATGCACGGTCAGTGGGACTGGATGCGTGAGCCGACCCTGAATTCCCGTGTCTTCGAATGGGATACGGTGTGCCCGGCCGACCAGTGGCGGCACTCGCACAACTACATGCACCACACCTACACCAACATCCACGACATGGACCGCGACATCGGTTACGGCATCCTGCGGATCGACGAGGGCCAGAAGTGGAACCCCTACTACCTGGGAAACCCGGCCTACGCGTTCGCGCTCATGGTGCTGTTCGAGTGGGGCGTGATGCTGCACGACCTCGAGGTCGAGAACATCCTGACCGGCAAGCGCAAGTGGTCGGACGTGAAGGCCCTGCTCGCGGGGCAGGGTCGTAAGGCCGGCCGGCAGGTCCTCAAGGACTACGTGGTGTTCCCGGCGCTGACCGGTCCGCTGTTCCTGTCCACGCTGGCGGCCAACTTCACCGCCAATATCGTGCGCAACCTGTGGACGTTCTCCATCATCTTCTGCGGGCACTTCCCCTCCGGCGTACAGACGTTCACCAAGGAGGAGACCGCCGAGGAGACCCAGGGCGAGTGGTATGTGCGCCAGATGCTGGGCTCGGCGAACATCAAGGGTTCCAAGCTGTTCCATGTGATGTCGGGCAACCTGTCGCATCAGATCGAGCACCACCTGTTCCCGGACATCCCGGCCAACCGCTACCCGGAAATGGCGCCTGAGGTGCGGGCGCTGTGCGAAAAGCACGGCCTGCCGTACAACACCGGCCGCTTCTCCAGGCAGATCGGTTCGGTATGGGCGAAACTCTTCAAGCTGGCGCTGCCGCCGTTCCTGGTCAAGAATTCCGGGCAGGCCGGTGTTATCGTGATGCGCCGGGGGCAGGCGAGTGAGGTGGGCGTATAGATGATTTCCAAATTCGAGAGCAACAAGGATCTGATCCAGGAATTGACGTCGTCGGGAGCGCGGCACGTCGGCAATATCGCATCGATCATCACCGGCACGGTCGCCGAGGTGACCCGGGAGATCGGTGACTGGATCACCGACGCCATCGAGATGCGCGAAGCCGCGGCCGCCGCCGAGAAGGACGCCGCCGCGCAGCGCGCCGCGGACCTGTCCGACGACCTCGACGAGACGCCGGAACCACTACGCGCACAGGATGATTCGGCGACCAAGCCGGTTCCGGGCGAGCGCGTGACGCAGTCGGACGTCATCGACGCCGAGGTCGTCGACCCCCGCTAGCCCCGGGGTTTCTACCAGGTGGGGAGTCGCCGCCGGTGCTGGGCGACTTCGGTGATCAGATCCCGATAGCCGTCGGCGAGCTCGGCCAGCCGGTACCACTGCAGGTGGGCCTCGGTGTCCACCCCGCGGTGGGCCCGGTCCTCGCTCACCCGGTGCGCCTTGGCGCGGCGCCGGGCTCGCCCGTCGGTGGCTTTCGGAACGCCGTTGGCCGGGGCCGGAGGCCCACCGTTGCCCAGGGCCTGTTGTGCGGCAACCCATTTCGCGGCCATGCGGTCGATGACGGCGCCGAGGGTCTCGGTATGCAGGGAGGCCCCGGCGCGGTGCGGGATATTGATCGCGACCCAGTCGTCGATGCGGGACACCAGCTCGGCGCGGCGGGCGTCGATCCGGTCGATATGGTGGGCGCTGGCGGCGACATCGTCGGGGGTGGCGTCGGCGGCGTGGGCGGAGTCGAGGGCGCGTTGCCGACGTTCGTGGCATCGCACCAGCTCGTGGGCCGATTCCAGGACGTCGCGGTCGCGGCGGGCGGTGTCTATCGGTTCTCGGAAGGCGCGCAGGAGCGTGTCCGGCGAGGGAAGTTCGGCGCCGAAACCCGCTCCCGTGTAGTCGATTGCCATTTTCCCACCCTCGGCCGCGCATGCGTGTGGATACGCCAGGGCCGAGGGGGATTCGGGGAGGGGCTCCCCTCGGCTCCGGCGCAGCCCCGCACCCGGAACGCAACAGCCCACCACCAGCGACACGGTGAAGTAACCGGGAAATCCGCGACGATGCGATGAGAAGACTGTCCGATAATGCGGGACATATTCAGGAAAGCGCGATAGTCGGAGGGGCGCAACCATCCGGCGCGTGATCGGCGAAGCTGCCTGAAAATCGTTATACAGCATTACAAGACGGTCACATGGGCGCTGCGGTTGAAGGCTGATCGACACCTGCGCGGGCGGTGTGTGGGACGGCTTCGGGGGTGCTTCGCCGCCGGGTCGAGGTTGCCCGGGGGCCGGTTCGGTTACTGAAGCTTATGAATAGCTATCTTTGCGGCGCGCCGAGGGTGCGACGCGCCGAAGTCGGTTAGCCTCGATATTCATGCCCGCCTATGCCTCTTCGCCGGAGCTGCGGTTCGGTTTCATGTTCGCGCTGGAAGACCCGGAGCGAATTGCCGAAGTCGTCCGGAACCTGATCGTTCGCCGAACGGTGTCGGTGTTCCGGCTCGCGCATCTGTCCGACGACAACGGACCGCCCGATCGGTTTGTCGTGAACTGGTCCGCCTTGCCGCAGATTGCCATCACGACCGCCGCGCCGGAGCCCGACGAATTGCATTCCAGCGGAACGATGCTGGTCAACGCGTTTCTCGGCGAGGGTGGCGAGATCAGCCTCTACTCGGCGGGAGCCCGACCGCCACAGTAGGAACTGGACGGTCCTCTCTCTGTGACGCGTGACACAGGCCGTCTCAGTTATCTCTCAGCGACAGGCAAGGTTCGCCTAAGTCTCCCTCGGCAGTGTGGGTCCCGTCGTCGGCCGGAAATCCCGGACGGCGGCGACAACAGTAGAGAGGCTGAAAAATGATCCCGGCTATCATCAACACTGGTTCCGCTGCTCTGAACGGCGTTCTGGACACCGGCAGCGCCGCCCTGGGTGGTCTGCTGAACACGCTGTGGACGGGTT
>NZ_JBHWHH010000099.1:0-27753 GCF_042732555.1 Nocardia sp. NPDC059764 | reverse complement strand
TTTCTCGTCGCATCGATCAGTGGCGGGCGAGCCCGGCCTCGATGGCGGCGATGATGCGCGGGCGCATCTCGACGGTGCTGATGATGGCGTCCACCGAACCCACCTCGACGGCGCGCTGGATGTTGTGCACGCGGTCGAACTCCGCGGCCACCTCACCCAGCTTCTCCGCCCGCACCGAGAAGCGCAGTTCGTCGCGCTCCGCGGTCAGGATGGCGCGGTCGGTGCCGGAGGCGTTCGCCGCGCGCAGCTCGAAGTCGCGCACCCGCGGGTCGGCCTCGGTGCGCGCGCTGACCTCGCCCGAGAACACGACCGCCGCGGCGGGGGCGCCGCCCAGCACGGAGGCGAACGAGCCCTCCAGCGCCAGCACGGTCATGCTCGGGTTCAGGGTCTTCGAGAACACCACGAAGGCGCCGCCGTGGTAGCGGGAGATCACGCAGAACACGATCGGACCGTCGAAATTGACGATGGCCCGGCCGATCTCGGCGCCGTACTCCAGCTGCACCTTGCGCATCGACTCCGGCGAGCCGTCGAAGCCGGACAGGTTGGCCAGCACCACCAGCGGGCGGTTGCCGCTGGCCGCGTTGATCGCCCGCGCCGCCTTCTTCGACGACTGCGGGAAAAGCGTTCCCGCCGTGTAGGTGTCGGGCCCGTCGGTGGCGGGGAAGCCGCGCCGCCCCACGCTCTTGGACTCGATGCCCAACAGGCACACCGGGATTCCACCCAGCCGCGCGTCGAAGACGACGGAGGTCTCGGCGTCGGCCATGCCCGCCCACCGCTCCAGCACCTCGTGGTCCTGGTCGGCCAGCGCCCGCATCACGGTGCGAATGTCGAACGGCTTCTTGCGATCCGGGTTCGCGGCGGACGAGAAGATCTCCCCGACGGTCGCGAAGTCGCTGCCCTCCAGCACGTGCGGGAAGTCGGAGACGTCACGGTCGATCGGGTCGGCGGTCCGGCCGCGGCGCGGACCGTCCTCGCCGGGCACCACGTACGAGAAGTCGTAGTGCGCCATCAGGATGTCCCGCGCGGCAAGCAGATTCGGCGCCCAGTACTGGGCCTGGCCGTTCGGGCCCATCACGCGGTCGTAGCCGCCGATGCCGAAGTTGTCCTCGGCCGAGACCGCGCCAGAGAAGTCCAGCGCCTGCTTGCCGGTCAGCACCATCGCCGACTCCGGCGTCATCACCAGGATGCCCTTGGTGTGCATGAGCATGGTCGCCTCGGCGTTCCAGTACGGCTGCGCACCGACATTGATGCCGTTGACCACGATATTGATCTCGCCGCCGGCCTGGGTGAACTCGACGATCCGCTTGAGCGCGGCCGCCACCCAGTCCATGTTCTCGGTGCCCGACTTCATCGAGATGCGGGCGCCCGAGGACAGCGCGTACCACTCCAGCGGCACCCGCAGCGACTCGGCCAGATCGATGGCCGCGATCACCCGGCGGCACTCCGGCTCCGACAGCGCGCCCAGCGACTTCGTCGGGTCACCCAGCAGGGCGACACGCATGACACCGGCCGGATGCTGCGGGGTCGGGGTGGTCACCACACCGGCCACCAGCGCCGCGCTGTTGCGGCCCTTGGGCCGGTCCACCGGCACCAGGGTGTGCGAGGCGTCGAGGTCGTACTCGGTGAAATCACCCAGCAGACCGGTCAATTCGTACGGGTAGACGGTGTTGCGGCTACCCGCGCGCAGCACCTTCTGCCGGTACTCGTCGAGCGGCTCGACCGCGTCGTCGGTGCGCTCACCGACGCTCACCTGGACACCGCCGGTCGCGTCGAAGGAGACGCGCACCGCGATCTTCTCCAGCTGACCGGTCTGCGGATCACGCTGGCGGGCGATGAGCAGGATCTCCTCGAGGCCAGCGCCCGCCGTCATCGGCAGCACGTGCCCGGCGATCACCGTCTCCAGCTCGCTGCGGGTCACATCCACCACCGGCCAGATGTACATGACGATCCGGTTGGTGTTGAACCGCTTGTTCGACGGCCGCTGCGCCTGGGCGCGGCGGATGGAGTCGAGGCAGGTGGCGATGGTGCTCTCCGCGGTGGGCAGCACCAGCAGGCGGCCGTCGTGCTCGCGCAGCGCGGCCAGGTCACGGACCTGCGCGAACGCGATCAGGCGGTCGTCGGCCGGGTTCTCCTTGGCCACCGCGCGGAACAGGTACACCTCTTCGTCGTCCGAGGACGGCAGGCGAGTGAGGTCGAACTTGCGCAGCCGGCGCATCTGCATGCGCTGGGCGATGTACGGGTGCAGACCGCGGATCAGCCGCTCCTCCGACATCCCCGTGGTCGCGGGCCGGAAGGTGAAGTGGTGGTGCATGACCGAGCCACCGCTGCCCGCCACCGTGCAGGTGATCCGGTGCACCTGGCTCGGAAGCGGCTGTCCGGCAAGCGCTTCCTGCAGCGCCACCGCCATCGCCTCGAAGTCCTCCGGCTGCTTCTCCCAGCTGAGGTAGACGTCGGCCTCGACGGACGAGCAGTCACGCGCCACCTCGGCCAGCCCGCGCAGCACGGTGTCGAGCGCGTCGAAGCTCACCGCCGCCGACACCAGGTTCACGCCCCGGCGCTCGGCGATGACGAAACGCTGCCCGTTCGACTCCTCGGTCCGCACATCGGTGAGGTCCTTGTTGCCGTAGTAGCGCCGCGTCAGCACCTCCAGCATGGCGGTGTTGTCGGTCCTGCCGCGCACCAGGCGCTGACCCAGCAGACGCACCAGCGGCTCGGTCGCCCGCACCATGTCCGCGATGCGGTCGGTGCGCTCGGCCGTATCCGGCTGGGCGTCCAGGAAACTCAGGTGCTTGCGCACGGTGGTGTACACCCGGGCGCGGTTGCGGCGCAGCAGCGGGTGGGCGTACCAGGCGTACGCCACACCACGCGCGAGGTCGGCCAGACCCGGGAACCGGAACTGCGTCGCGGTCACCAGGCGCTCCAGCGCCAGACCGGCGGGCTCGCGCAGCGCACGGTCCGGCACCGGCTCGCTCAGCCACTCGCGCAGCAGCGCGGTGATGACGGTGACCGTTCCAGCCGGCCGCTGCTGGGCCAGGAAGATGCGGAAGACCGCCGCCTCCAGGTCGGACGAGCGATCCAGCTCGGCGACACCGTAGTGCGCGAACGCCGCGCTCAGATCCGCCCGATACGACTCGGGCAGCCCGGCCCGCTCCACATCGAGGCTCTGCATATACGTGTGGAAGAACTCGCGGGCGCTGTGCACGTGGCCCTGCGAGCCGTTGTCCTCCCAGGACCGGTTGTGGCTCAGCTCGGCCAGATCCGCGAAGACCTGCACCAGCTCGACTTCCTCGGCCAGCGGTCGGCGGTTGTCGGCGACGGCCGCCCGGCGCACGGCCAGGTAGTCGTCGAGCACCCGCTGCTCGTCGTGCGGGTCCACGTCGAAGCCCAGCAGCAGGCTGCGCAGATCCTGCAGGCTGCGGGTCAGGCCCTCGTGCGGCAGGACCGGCGCGGGCGCACCCGGCAAGTCCAGCTCGACGGTGGCGGCCGGAGCGGCGTTCTCGGTCTCGGCGTCATCGGCGATCGGCTCCAGCCGCAGCAGCGGCGCGCCGGTCTCCACCTGGGAGCCGACCGCGACCGCGCTCTCCTTGAGCCGGGCCCGGAACGGCGCGCGCAGTACGGTTTCCATCTTCATGGACTCCAGCACCAGCACGGGCGCGCCCGCCTCGACCTCGTCGCCGACGGCCAGCGGGGTGGCGACCACCAGCGCCGGTGCGGGGGAGCGGACCACGCCGCCCTCGTCGCGGCTGATCCGGTGCGTGACGCCCTCGACGTCGACCAGGGTGACCGGTCCGTGGGTGCCGGTGACGACCCGGAAACGGCTGCCGTTCACCACGATCTGGCCGGTGTGCCGGTCGAAACGCTCCAGATCCACGTCGGCCGAACGCATATCGCCGCCGGCCTCGATCCCGATCCGGAAGCGGTGCGCGCCGATGCGCGCGACCCGCACCCGGTAGGCGGCGCCGCGCAGCTTCAGGTCGTGCGGGCGGCCGCTCTCGTGCTGCACCTGCGGACGGCCACCGGCCGCGGTGGACAGCAGGCGCTCGCGCTCGGCCCGCTCTTCCTCCTCGTAGGCGTCGATGGCGGCCACGGCCACCGCGATCGCCGAGTGCCGGTGCGAGACCAGGCGGCCCTGCGCGCGCACGCGGTCGATCCAGCCGGTGTCGGCGCTGCCGTCGATCACCTCGGGCTGCTCGAGCAGATCGAGCACGAAACTCTTGTTGGTGGAACCGCCTTCGATGACCACGCGGGTCTGCGACATGGCGCGGCGCAGGCGGCCCAGCGCCTCGTCGCGGTCACGGCCGTAGGCGATGATCTTCGCGATCATGGAGTCGAAGTCGGCGGGGATCGTATCGCCCTCGCTGACACCGGTGTCCACGCGAATGCCGGGGCCGGCGGGCAGATCCAGGCGGGCGATCCGGCCCGGGGCGGGCGCGAAGTCGCGGTCCGGGTCCTCGGCATTGAGCCGGGCCTCGATGGCGTGGCCGCGCTCGGCGGGCGGCTGACCCTCGAGCTTGCCGCCGGAGGCCACGTGCAGCTGCGCGCGCACCAGGTCGAATCCGGTGGTGGACTCGGTGATCGGGTGCTCGACCTGCAGACGGGTATTGACCTCGAGGAACGCGAACAGCTCGTCGCCCGGGTGGTACAGGAACTCGACCGTCGCCGCGCCGCGGTAACCCACCGCGATCGCCAGCCGCTCGGCCGAGGCCTTCAGCTCAGCGGCCTGCTCGGGACGCAGCACCGGCGAGGCCGACTCCTCGATGACCTTCTGGTTGCGCCGCTGCACTGAGCAGTCGCGCACGCCCAGCGCCCACGCGGTGCCCTGACCGTCGGCGATCACCTGCACCTCGACGTGGCGGGCGCCGGTGACCAGACGCTCCAGGAACACCACGCCGCTGCCGAAGGCGCGCGCGGCCTCCTGCCGGGTCCGCTCGTAGGCGTCGACCAGCTCGTCGGCATTGGTGATCATGCGGATACCGCGACCACCACCACCGGCGGTGGCCTTCAACATCAGCGGGTAGCCGATGTCCTCGGCCGCGGCCAGCGCGGCCTCCACGGTATCGACGCCGCCGCGGCTCCACGGCGCGACGGGCACGCCGACCTCCTCGGCGATCAGCTTCGCGCCGATCTTGTCACCGAGCTTGCGCATGGCCTCGGGGCTCGGACCGATGAAGGTCACCCCGATCTGCTCGCACAGTTCGGCGAAGGCCGGATCCTCGGCCACGAAACCCCAACCGACCCACGCCGAATCGGCGTTGGTCGCCTTGAGCGCCTGCTCGAGCGCCTTCAGATCCAGGTACGGGCGCGCCGCGGCGGGCCCGAGGTCGTAGGCGACGTCGGCTTCACGGACGAAGGTCGCGTTGCGATCCACATCGGTGTGCAGCGCGATCGTCTGGATCTGCTGGCCGGTCTCGGCCGCCAGATCCCGCACAGCGTGAATGAGGCGTACCGCGGCTTCACCGCGGTTCACAATGGCAATACGGCTGAACACCCGTCAGCTCCTTTATGTTGCGAAGGCCCGGTCGGGCAGCGTTTGGACTGCCGGTCACCGGTAGTGTGCACGTCTGCTGCTCTCGATACCACCGCGGTAGGGGGTTACTCGTACGTATCGTGGGCAAAGCGTCATCCGGGGCCGTGACTGTGGGAGGCGATCAGAGTGGCCGACATCCTCGACGTACTGCACTCGCGTTGGGCGGAATCCGCGGCGGAGGCCATCTTGACCGGCCAGGAACACCCGACGCTGACCCTCACCACCCATGAGGTGGTGGACCTGATCGCCCAATTCGCGGCCCTGCGGCACGCGGTCGACGGCGCCGCCGCGTCCTTCGAACGAATTCGCGCGGCGCTGGACCAGCACACCGCGCACCCCGAAGCCCAGGCTCGCCAAGCCGCCAGCATCGCGCGGCACGCCGCCGAAACCCTGGCGCGCCGCGATCGGGACGTGGCCTGAACCGGAGTCGGGATCCCGAACCAGTGTGGTGAGGCCAGGGTTTCCCCACCTCGGAGGACATCGTCAAAGCCATTGCCGAGCACGGGAAGTAGCCCGGAAACGAACGAAGCCCCTGACCGGATTGCCTGGTCAGGGGCTTCGTATTGTGCGCCATCAGGGACTCGAACCCCGAACCCGCTGATTAAGAGTCAGCTGCTCTGCCAATTGAGCTAATGGCGCGTGCTAATCCGCCGGGGGCCTCGGTCTTGCGCTCCGGGCTCTCTGCGGTGCGGATAGAACATTAACAGGGATGGTCGCGGAAAGTGAAATCGCCCCTCTGAGCTGGTGGTCTTTCGAGTTGTTGAGGGTTGTTAACGCAGCGGGGGCGATCTCGGATGTTGTGGGGGAAGCCTTTGGCGGGTGGCCGGCCGCGCGCCGAGACGTGAAGTGGGGTTGCGATGGGTGACAGGCAAGGCGGACGGCGGACCGGGAAGCTATGGGGGGCCGGGGTGGTGCTGTCCGTGGTGGCGCTGGCACTGGTCGGATGTTCCTCCGGTAGTAGCGGCCAGAAGTCCTCGGTGGTAATCGATTCCAACCCGATCAGCGAACTGATGAAGCCGAAGCTGCTCTCCCCGGTGAAGGACGGCGACAAGGGCGTGGCGCCCGGCGAGCTGAACCTGAAGGTGGAGGACGGCAAGTTCACCGCTGTCGTGCTGAGCAATCCGGACGGCAAGCCGGTGCCGGGTGAGCTCGCCGCCGACGGTCGCTCGTGGAAGTTGGCCGAGCAGCTGGGATTCGGGCGCACCTACAAGCTGGCGGTCGAGGCCATCGGCCTGGGCGGGGCGACCACCTCGGTGATGAGTTTCACCACGATCTCCCCGAACAACCGCACCCATCCGTATCTGCTGCCCGCCGAGAACGACGTGGTCGGCATCGGTCAGCCGGTGGCCGTGCAGTTCGACGAGAACATCCCGGACCGCAAGGCCGCCCAGAACGCGATCAAGATCACCACGACGCCGGCGGTCGAGGGCGCTTTCTACTGGGTCAACAATCGCGAGGTGCGCTGGCGGCCGCAGAACTTCTGGACCCCGGGCACCAAGGTCGACATCGCGGTCAACGCCTACGGCCACGACCTGGGCGGCGGACTGGTCGGCGACAGTGACATCCACTCCAGCTTCACCATCGGTGACGCCACCGTCTTCACCTCCGACGACAACACCAAGATCGTCACCGTGGAACGCAACGGCCAGGTGATCAAGACCATGCCCACCTCCATGGGCAAGGACTCCACCCCCACCGACAACGGCGTCTACATCGTGGGCGACAAGTTCGACCGCATCATCATGGATTCCTCCACCTACGGCGTCGCGGTGAACTCGCCCAACGGCTACAAGACGCCCGTGGACTGGGCGACCCGAATCTCGTACTCGGGCATCTTCTTCCACTCGGCCCCGTGGTCGGTGGGCGCGCAGGGCTATTCGAACACCAGCCACGGCTGCCTCAACCTCAGCCCGGCCGACGCCAAATGGGTCTACGAGAACGTGAAACGCGGTGACATCACCATCGTGAAGAACACCGTCGGCGGCACCCTGTCCGGCCTGGACGGGCTGGGCGACTGGAACATTCCGTGGGAGCAGTGGAAGGCGGGCAACGCCGACCGCGGCTGACCGCGGACATCACGGACACGGCAGAAGGGGCATCAGCAGCGCGCTGATGCCCCTTCGACCATGCTCGACCGGTGGAGGGTCGGACTCAGCCTATCTGGCCCGGACCGTTGGGGCCGCAGCCCAGGGCCGCCATGCCGGACAGCGCGGAGGCGGTGCCCATGACGGTGCAGGTGCCGGGTTCGGCGGAGTTGGTGTTCGACGAACCGAGCGCCCCGCCCAGCTTGAAGCCGGAGGAACCGGTGACCAAGGCCTCGATCGGGCTCTTCGGCGCCGGGTCGGTATTGGTGGGGCAGGGGGTGGTGGTCGTGGCCGTGGCGGGGCCCGCGGTGACGGTGCAGCCCGGAGTGGTGGTGCCTGGCGTCGTGGTCGGTGTCGTCGTGGTCGGCGACGTGGTCGACGGAGTCGTCGTGGTGGAGTCGATGAGGGCGATCTCCGCCATGGCGGCGGGCGCGGCGGGCAGGAGTGCCGCAACGGCTAGCAAAGTGGTTACGGCGTAACGGTTCACGTGCGAAAATCCTTCGGATCGAGCGTGGTCGGGGCCCCGACTCCCCAGATGGTCCTGAGCAGTCTACGAAGATCGCGTGACCTGCGCCGCAAAATGCGACACACTGACGTTTCTCTCACAGTCCGACGCGCGCCACCGCCCGCACCGGAGCCCCGTCCGCCCCGGTCAGCCGCAGCGGGAACAGCGACACTTCCACCCGCTGACCGGCCTCCTGTGCCGCCAGCACCGCCGCCAGACCGGTCAGATTCTCGGCGATCACGGCGTGCGCCCCGCACAGGATCCGATGCGCCGGAATCTCCTCGGCCGGGGTCGGGTCCACGCTGAGCGCGTCGATGCCGACCGTCCGCACCCCCGACGCGACCAGATACTCGGCGGCCGCCACGGTCAGATGCGGATGGTTCAGGTACTCGTGCGTGCCCCAGTGCTCCGACCATCCGGTCGCCACCAGCACGATCACGCCCGCAGCCACCCGCCCCTCGAAGTACTCGCGCCCGATCGACCCGCCCCCGCCCGCGGCCCGCGCGTCCACCACCACGGCCGGTCCGGTGAACCGCTCCAGTGGCAGCTCGTCGAGGGCGGGCAGAGCGTCGTCGATGTGCCGGGGCGCGTCCACGTGCGTGCCCGTCTGCGAACCCATGTCCAGGTGCAGCACATTGACGCCGTCGGCGGCCACGGTCAGCGCGGGTCGCACGGTCACCTCGGGATCGCCCGGGTAGACGGGCATGCCGGATCGGATCGGCACGGAGAGATCGAGGATGGGCATGTCAGCCGTGCTCCGGGGCGGTGGCGCGCAGCAGCCAGCAGGCGGCGGTGAAGCGGGCCGCGCCGTCGCGGACGAAGGGTTCGAAGGCGGCACGGACGACCTCGACGACCTTCGCGCGGGTCGCTTCATCGGCCTCGAGCAGCGCCAGGCCGACCGGTCCCAATTGGGAGACATAGCCGGTGAGGTCGGATTCGGGCAGCGCGCAGTCGGCGTCGACCGGGGTGATGTCGATATCGGTCCAGCCGGCGTCGGCCAGGATCCCGGCCACCCGCTCGCGGTCGGCGAACCCGAATTGCCCCGGGGCGTCCGGGATTCGGGGCCCGAGATCGGGGAGCAGCGGGGCGGCCGCGTCTTCCGCGGTGGTGAAGAACGGATTGTCGGCGGCGGCCCGCCACACGACACAGGCCAGCCGTCCGCCGGACCGGGTGGCGCGGCGCAGATTGGTGAACGCGGCCACCGGGTCGGCGAAGAACATCACCCCGAAGCGGGACATGACGAGGTCGTAGACCGCGGCGTCGAAGGCGTGGGTCTGGGCGTCGGCGCACACGAAATCCACCGGGAGGCCCGCGCGTTCGGCATTGGCGCGGGCCGCCTCGAGCATCGGCTCGGCGATATCGACGCCGGTGCAGCGCGCGCCCGTCGCGCGGGCCACGGCCAGAGTGGTGCCGCCGGTGCCGCAGCCGACATCCAGCACCCGCCGGGCGCCGTCGGTGCGGGCGGTCTCGACCAGCAGTTCCTCGAGCGGCCGCAGTACCCGGCCGATCAGGTCCTGGAAGTCGACCCAGGCAGTGCCGGAGGTGGCCCAGCGGTCGGATTGATCCTTGTCGAGCGGTGTCGTCATGATCGCTGTCCTTCATCGTGGAACGGACGGAGAACTACACTGTCTCAATTCAAGCTAACTTGAGGTCAAGTCCGAGGTAACCGTATGACCAGCCTGGATATCGCCGACGTGGTGCGCCGCACCGGCGTTCCCGCCTCGACCCTGCGCTACTACGAGGAACGCGGCCTGATCGCCTCCACCGGCCGACGCGGCCTGCGCCGCCAGTTCGACAGTTCGGTGCTCGAACAGCTGGCCCTCATCTCGCTGGGCCGCACCGCCGGATTCTCCCTCGACGACATCGTGCTGGTCTTCGGCCCGCAGGGCGAACTCCGGGTGGACCGGGCCCTGCTCACCGGCAAGGCCGACGAATTGGACCGCACCATCTCGCAAATGACCGCGGTGCGGGACGGCCTCCGGCATGCCGCCGCCTGTCCCGCCCCGAGTCACGCCGAATGCCCGAGCTTCCGGCGCATCCTGCTGGGCGTGATGGCGGGCGAGATCGACGTCGCGGAGGCGATGAGCGGACCGAAATGACTGCGTGACAGGTCATTTCAGCGCACGGCGTGCACGGCTTCCTTGGTGAGCGCGGCCACCAGCGGATTGTCGTAGGCCGCGTCCTTGTCCGGCTTGGCGGTGAGCACCACGATCACCAGCGGCGCGGGCCCGTCGGCGGGCCAGGTGACGGCGGCGTCGTTGGCGGTGCCGTAGTCGCCGGTACCGGTCTTGTCGCCGGTCTTCCAGTCCGCGGGCAGTCCGGCGCGGATGCGGGCGTCGCCGGTGGTGTTGGCGAGCAGCCACGCGGTCAGCTGCTTGCGTTCGGGATCGGCGAGAGTATTGCCGACGACCAGCTTCCGATAGACGCCGGCCAGGGCGGCCGGGGTCGTGGTGTCGCGCTCGTCGCCCGGGATATCGGTGTTGAGCTCCGGTTCCCAGCGGTCGCTGCGCGTCTTGTCGTCGCCGAGCAACCGCAGGAACTGGGTCAATCCCTGTGGGCCGCCGAGCAATTCGAGCAGCTGATTGCCCGCGGTGTTGTCGCTGCGGGTGATGGCGGCGTCACAGAGTTCGCTCACCGACATCCCCGTGTCCACCCGGGTGCTGGTGACCGGCGAACCCGCCACCACCTTGTCCGCGCCGAAATGGATGACCTGGTCGAAGAATCCGCTGTCGAGGGGATGCATCTTCAGGAGCGCGCCGCAGGCCAGGCCCTTGAACGTGGAGTTGAAGGTGAAGCGTTCGTCCTGCCGGTAGCCGACGGTCTTGCCGGTGCCGGTGTCGATCACGAAGACGCCCGCCCGCGCGCCGTGCTGCTCCTCGAGCGCCCGCAGGGCGGCGTCGCTCGGCGCGGCCGTGGTCGACGGCTCGTCGTGGGTGGCTTCGTTTTTCGAGTCGGTGCCGCACGCCGCGAACAGCGGCGTGAGCACGAGTAGTGAGGCCAGGGCGCGGTATTTCAGGGTCGGCAAAGCAAGCCTTTCAATCGGTTTCGAGCGGTGTGGAGTGTTGCGGCTGGTCAGCGCGGTGCGCGCAGCATGCGGCCCGCGGCCTGCGCGGCCGGGTCGGAACTGCCCGCGTCGCTGATGAAGACGGCGAAGGCGAGATCGCCGTCGATGCCGACGAACCAGCCGTGCGCGTGCTTGTCGTCGATGTATTCGGCGGTGCCGGTCTTGCCGAGCAGGCCGGGGATGTCGCGCAGGGCGGTGGCGGTGCCGCCGGTGATGGTCTCGCGCATCATGGATTTCACCTGATCGGCGATGCCGGGCGGCAGGGCCGGCGGCTGCCGGTCGGGCTTGCCGGGTTGACCCTGCACGATCGTCGGCGGCATGACCGACCCGTGGGCGAGGGAGGCCGCCAGCAGCGCCATGCCGAACGGCGACGCGGTCACCTTGCCCTGCCCGATGCCCTCCTCCACCCGCAGGGCGGGCGTGTCGGCGGTGGGCACTTTGCCGGTGACGGTGGTCAATCCCGGTGTCACATAGTCGATGCCGAGTCCGAGCTGGGCGGCGGCATTGGTCAGCCCGTCCGGCGGCAGCTGCACGGCCAGCCGTCCCATGGTGGTATTGCAGGACCGCGCGAAGGCGGTGCGCAGCGGCACCTGGCCGAGGTCGAAGTTATTGTCGTTGGGGATCTCCCGGCCCTCGATGTTCTCCTTGCCGGGGCAGGCGACGGTGGTGTCCGGGGTGACCTGACCGGCCTGGAGGGCGGCCGACACGGTCACGGTCTTGAAGGTGGAGCCCGGCGGATACAGCCCGGTCGATCCGATCGGACCCTGCGCGTCGGCGGGCGCGTTCTGCGCCATGGCCAGCACGTCGCCGGTGGAGGGCCGCAGCGCCACGATGGCCGCCGGGGTGGTGATCGGGGCCAGCGCCGCCTCGGCCGCCCGTTGCAGGCCGACGTCGAGGGTGGTGCGAATATCGGTGACCGGCTGGGGATCCGGGCCGCCGACCCGCTGGGTGCCGTCGCTGCCCTGGGCGCGGACCGCCCATCCGGCGGCGGCGTCGGCCTGCTGCTGCCACAGATCCGACAGACCCGAGAAGGTCGGTGAGGCGAGTGCCTTGTCGACGGCCAACAGTCGCGTCTGCTGCGCGGTCGTCACGTTCGCCAGCGTGGTGAGCGCGGATTGGACGGTGGCGTAATCGGATTCGCGGAGGGCGACCGCGGTGACCGGCTTCCCCTGCCCCGCGGCCAGATCCGCTTGCAGGCTCGCGGCCGTGATGTCGGGCGCGACCGGTTGCAGTGCCGCCGCGACGGCCGCGGGGTCCGCGCCGGTCGCGACGTTCACCAGGGTCACCACCTGCTGGGTGAGCAGCGGGCCGCCGGTGCTGTCCAGGATCTTGGCCGGGTCGGGGTAGGCGACGGCGTAGGACAGCGGGCCGATGTTCAGGCCGGGCGCGATGGTGGCCGGGTCCCAGCGGATCTTCCAGTCACCGCCGGAGCGTTCGGCGCGGCCCGCGGTGGTGTAGGTCCACTCGTTCTTGCCGTCCTTGCCCAGCTTCCAGGTGGCGGAGAGGGTGAAGGTGCCTCCGTCGTCGGTCTTCTCGACCTTGCTCGCCTCGAAACGCACCTGTTTGCCGAGGTTGTCGTACAGCGTTCCCAGGGTGGTCGAGGCGGTGGCCGGATCGCTGGTCGCGGTCGCGGCGGCCGGGACGTCGTCGCGGGTCAGCGCGTCGGCGAAGGCGTCGACGGTCTTGGACAATCCGGACGTGGGATCCGAGCCCGAGCACGCGGTCGCCGCCACCAGTACGGCCGCGACACAGATACCGGTGCTTGCCCTCCTGCTGAAAGCTGCCATGACAGCCACCCCAACACGGATCACCACCCGGTGTCCAAGACCAACACGGGTGAGAACCGATAAGCGTTTCATTATCGTCGCAGCGCAAGGCGCACGGGCTCGCGAAGTCGCGGGCGGTTGCCGGCCCGATCCGGGCGCCGGGAATGCTGGGGGAGTGGAAGCGATCTTCGGGACGGCCGGTGTCGAAGGCCGCGTGCACGCCCGCTGTCTGGACTGTGACGGCGAATTCGGCTGGGCCGCCGACGAACCGGTGGTGCTGTCCTCGGTGGTGAAGGTGCCGCTGGTACTGGAGTTCGCGCGGCAGGTCGCGGCCGGGCAGCTCGATCCCGCCGACCGGGTGCGCGCCGCGGCCGCGGACCGGCTGGGCGGGGTGGGGTCGGCGGGCTGCCACGACGATGTCGAATACAGCCTGCGCGACGCCGCCTACTTCGCGCTCACGGTCAGCGACAACACCGCCGCGGACCTGCTGTTCGACCGCGTCGGCGTCGACAATGTCCGCTCCCTGGTCCGCGAGCTCGGGCTCGCCGACACCCGGGTGATGGGGTCGATTCGCGACATCCTGTATTTGATGGCCGAGGACATCGGTGCGCGTGACCTGCTCGAATTCGCCCGGCGCTACCCCGAATCCAGTCCGGAGGAGGTGTTCGGCAGCCGGGCGGTGGATCCGCTGCGCACCACCGCCGGGACCGCCCGCGATATGACGCGCCTGCTGACGCTCATCGGCCGCGACCTGGCGGGCCCGCCCGAGGCGTGCCGGTTCGTGCGAGATCTCATGCGCCAGCAGGTGTACGGGCATCGGCTGCCGTCGGCGTTCCCGCCCGGGACCGACATCTGGTCCAAGACCGGGACGCTGCCGGGCATCCGCAACGAGATCGGTGTCGTCGAGTATCCGGACGGAAGCCGTTACGCCGTCGCGGTTTTCACGGTGTCACACAATCTGGCCGGGCGGCAGCCCGTGGTGGACCGGGCGATCGGGACGGCCGCCTTGACGGCCATCGAGCGCATCGATCACTGCCTGCCCGCGACCACATCCCACGGGCGGCGCTGCGGCGCGTCCTGAAGCGGGGCCGGGGGCGCCACGCCGTCGCCCTGCACCACCGACACGATGAGCTCGGCGAATTCCCGCACCAGCGGATGCGGGGCGGCGGCGGGCCAGGTCAGGGCGAGTCGCCAGCTCAGCGTGCCCTCCGGCAGCGGCCGCCACACCACCCGCGGCTCCTTCTGCGCCACCAGGCCGGTGTCGAAGGCGACGCCGCGACCCGACAGCACCATGCCGAGCACGAACTCCGGATTGACCGCGTGCTGCACCGAGGCGGGGTGGAAGCCATGTTCCCAGCAGGTGCGCAGGGTGGCGTCGTAGAGGCCGGGGGCGGCGGCGCGCGGGAAGATCACCAGGCCGTGCCCGCTCAGGTCGGCGAGAGTGAGGGAAGTCCGCTGGGCCAGTGGGGAATCCCGGGGCAGCACCACGCCGAGCGGGGTCTCCACGGCCGGACCGGATTCGAGGCCGGGCGTCTCGGCGGGATATTGCAGCAGGCCCGCGTCCAGTTCCCGTTCGCCGAGCAGGCGGACCTGTTCGGCGGTGGTCAGCTCCTGCAGGTCCACCCGCACCTGGCGGTTCTCGAACGCGGTCAGCATGGCGGCCAGCACCCGGCCCGCCAGTTCGGGCGGCACGCCCACCCGCAGTGCGTCGACCTCGCCGCGGTGGGCCTTGTCGACCAGTGATTTCGCGCGTTCCCAGCGGGCGATCAGGTCGCGCGCCTCGACCAGCAGGATCTGTCCGGCCTCGGTGAGCTCGACGCGGCGGCTGTCGCGATCGAGCAGCCGCGCGCCGAGCTCGCTCTCCAGCTTGCGGATGCGCTGGCTCAGCGCGGGCTGGGCGATCCGCAGCCGCTCGGCCGCGCGGCCGAAGTGCAACTCCTCGGCGACGGCGATGAAGTAGCGCAGCTGACGCAGCGGGTCCATCCCGTCGACGATATAGGTTTCCTTATCGCCGGGTGGTCAGGCCCGGGCGCGCACCTCGAGGATCTGCAGGCATCGTCCGATCGGGCCCTGCTGGTCGTGCAGGACGGTCGAGCACAGGCCGACCCCGTCGGGTCCGATCGAGGTCTCCACGGCCAGGCCGATCCATTCGCCGACCGGCAGCCGGAACAGGTCGATGGTCAGGTCGGTGTTGAGGAAGGTGAAGTGCCGCGGATCCAGCCGCGCGCCAACGCCATTGGCGACGTCCGCGACCGAGAACACGCGCACCAGGGGTGAGATCTCCTCGCCCTCGACCACCTCGACGATGGGCTTGACCCACACCCGCCGGGTGATGTCGTCGCTCTCCACGCCACGCAGGTCCACCGACTTCACGTAGCCGAGGTCCCACCCCTGGGGCAGGCGCCAGCTGACCTCGCCCTGCTCCGGGACGGGCGGCAGCGGGGCGTCGGCGGCGTGGGCGACGTCGGAGGTGTCGGTGGCGGCGAGCCGCCAGGCCGCGGCCTTGGCGACTACGCGGGCGCTGCCGTCCGGCTGCGGCGCGACGAGTTCGGCCGCCACCAGCTCGATCCGCTTGCCCGGCCGCTCGATCCAGGCCCGAACCTCGATCTCTCCCACCGGAATCGGGCCGAGGATCTCCATGGTCAGCCGAGCGACGCGGGTGCCTTCCCGGGGCGCGCACCGTTCCACCGCGCGGGCCAGCAGTGCCGAGGGCGGTGCGCCGTGCTGCATGGTTGCCGCCCAGACGCTCACCGTGGACCCGGTGGCCCGGTACCGCTCGAATCCGGCGCGCTGGGACTCCAGCGGGAGGAAGTACGCCCTGGTCCCGGCCTCGTCCTCCGAGGTCGCCTGATCTGCCGCTGTCGCATCCTGCATTCGGGTCACCCGGTCAACGTATCAGCCCACGTCCGACCCACTAGACGGTGTACGACAAACCCCCGCATGTCCATTCCGGCCGTTCGGCATTCGAGCCCATACCCTGAGGCATGCCGCTGTGTCCGAGCCGCTTCGGGGCGATCCATTACGAGGACGACCTGCCCCCGGAGCAGGAGCAGTTCGTCCTCGTGAACAGCCGGTTCTTCACCGATGGGGTGCGGATCTAGGGGACCGGGTCCGGTTCTCGGTCCGGGATGGCTTCCGCGGCGGGGGCTTTCCGCCGGCCGAGGACGGAGTGGGAACGGCTGTAGGCGAAGTAGATGACGATGCCCAGGGCCATCCAGACGACGAACCGGATCCAGGTCTCGATGGACAGGTTGAGCATCAGCCACAGGCAGGCCAGGGCGGCCAGGATGGGGATGACGGGGACCAGCGGGACGCGGAAGCCGCGCTTCAGGTCGGGGCGGGTGCGGCGCAGGATCGGGACGCCCAGCGAGACCAGGACGAACGCGACCAGGGTGCCGATATTGACCATTTCCTCGAGCGTGCCGAAGTCGACGAAACCGGCCAGGAGCGCGCAGATCACGCCGACCAGGACGGTCAGCCGGACGGGGGTGCCGTGCTTGCCGGTGTGGGCCAGACCGCGGGGGAGCAGGCCGTCGCGGGCCATGGCGAACAGGACCCGGGTCTGGCCCAGGAACATGACCATGACGACGGTCGACAGGCCCGCCAGCGCGCCGATGGAGATGATGTTCTTCGCCCAGGTCGCGCCGTGGATGGCGAAAGCGGTTGCCAGGGTGGCGTTCCCGCTGGCGAGCTCGGTGTAGGGGACCATGCCGGTGAGGATCAGCGAGACCGCGACGTACAGCACGGTGACGATGGCCAGCGAGGCGAAGATGCCGCGCGGGACGTCGCGCTGCGGATTGCGGGTCTCCTCGGCGGTGGTGGCCACCACGTCGAAGCCGACGAACGCGAAGAACACCAGCGAGGCCGCGGCCAGCAGGCCGTACCAGCCGAAACTGGTTCCGCCGGAACCGGTCAGGAAGGAGAACAGCGACTGGTGCACGCCGCCCGCCTGCTCCGAGGGCTGGGCCGGGGGAATGTAGGGGGTCAGGTTGGAGGCTTTGAAGTAGGTCGCGCCGACCACCAGCACCAGCGCGATCACGGCCAGCTTGATGGCCACCGCCACCGCGGAGACCCGCGAGGACAGCTTGGTGCCGGTCGCCAGCAGCGTGCCGACCACGGCGATGATCACCACCGCGCCCCAGTCGAAGGTGATGGACCCGATGTGCGCGACCGGGCTCACCACCCCGTGCAGCACCTCGCCGAGAT
Source organism: Nocardia sp. NPDC059764 (assembly GCF_042732555.1). NCBI lineage: Bacteria > Bacillati > Actinomycetota > Actinomycetes > Mycobacteriales > Nocardiaceae > Nocardia > Nocardia sp. NPDC059764. Next base: position 10,601 of record NZ_JBHWHH010000099.1, on the reverse strand, counting down.
ACTGCGACCAGCCCTTGGCGACCACCGACACCGCGAGCGCGAACTCCAGGATCAGATCCCAGCCGATGATCCAGGCGATGACCTCGCCGAACGTGGCGTACGCGAACGTGTACGCACTGCCCGCCACCGGCACGGTCGAGGCGAATTCGGCGTAGCACAATGCCGTCAGCCCGCACGCGACGGCCGCGAACACGAAGGCCAGCGAGACCGACGGTCCCGCCACCGTGCCCGCGGTCCGGGCGGTGAGCGTGAAGATGCCCGCCCCGATGACCACGGCGACACCGAAGATGGTCAGATCCCGCGCGGTCAGATCCTTGCGCAGTTTGGAATCCGGTTCATCGGTATCCCGGATCGATTGCTCGACCGATTTGGTGCGGAACACTCCGCTCACGAACGCCACAGTGCGTCTCCTTTCCGAAATTCGGTGCGGCGTCAGCGAACTCGCGGGATGGCGTCGAGCCGCCGTTCCGCGAACCTGTTCGCCGCCGCGCCGGTGCCGATGCCCTCGGCCCTGGATTCCGCGATGATGTCGCGGCAGCGGTCGAAGATGCCCCTCACCGCGTCTTCGACCTCGGCCGGCGCCGCGTGCCGCAGCTCACCGGCCACCTGAACCAGCCCACCCGCATTGGCCACGAAATCCGGGACCCAGGTGATGCCGCGCTCGTTCAGGGCGTATTCCACCGCGGGCGTGGCCAACTGGTTGTTGGCCGCCCCGCAGACGAGTTTCGCCTCGATGGCCTCGGCGCTCGACGCGGTGAGCGTGCTGCCGAGGGCGCAGGGGGCGTAGACGTCGACCGGAGCCGTGGACACGGTGCTCAACAGTCGAACCGAGGGATGATCGGTCGAAATGCGTTCCAGCGCTGCGGTGTTCACGTCGGTGGCGCAGACCTCGGCGCCGTCGGCCAGCAGCAGCTGGATCAGTTCGCGGCCGACCTTGCCGACGCCCTCGACGCCGACCGTGCGGCCCGCCAGCGTCGGTGCGCCCCACACGGATTCGGCTCCGGCGCGCATGGCGTTGAACACGCCGAGCGCGGTGAGCCGGGCGCTGTCGCCGGACCCGCCCGCCGCGGTGCTGCGGCCGGTCACGTAGCCGGTGTGGCGGCCGATCGCGTCCAGATCGTCGGTGTTGGTGCCCACGTCGCCCGCCGTGATGTACCGCCCGCCGAGGGATTCCACGAAGCGCGCGTAGGCGGCGAACAACTCCTCGCTCTTGTCCTGCGCCGGATCGCCGATGATGACGGCCTTGCCGCCGCCCAGATCCACCCCGGCGGCCGCGGCCTTGTAGGTCATGCCCCACGACAGCCGCAGCACATCGTCCAGCGCGGCCGCCTCGGAGGCGTACGGGTACATCCGGGTGCCGCCGAGCGCCGGGCCGAGCGCGGTGGAGTGGATCGCGATGATCGCCTTGAGTCCGCTGCGGTCGTCCTCGCAGAACACCACCTGCTCGTGTCGCCGGGCGCTCAATTCGTGCGAGCGGCCGAAAACCCCTGCGTCGGTGTGCATTGCGGTCACGGTCGATTCCTTTCGTGGACGCCGCTCGTGGCGGCGGGTGGGTGGCCGCGGGGTGGGCGGCCGGGCGCTGCCGGGCCAGCGGCAGCAGTGGGTTGCCGCGGCGGGAGTGCCGGGGCGAGCGGGTTCGGGTGTCTGTGCGACGACTGATCGGCGCGCGTCACCCAGCTCCGGCGGCAGGATCAGGTCGCTGCCGGAACACGGTGGGTAGGTGTGGAATTGAGTGGTGAGCTGTCGGTCAGCCGTCGAGGCCGAGTTCGCGCAGGCGGGTGCGGTATCGCTCGACGTTGTCGAGCTTCACGTCCTCGTAGCCCCGGACCAGGTCGGGCAGGGCCGCCGCCTCGACGGCGGTGGCGTACCCGTCGACGGTGAGTCCGGCCGCGAGCCGCTGCACCATGCCGGTGTACTGGGACAGCAGTTCCCGCTCCACCTTGCGGACGTGGGCGTAGCCGAAGGGGTCGAGCTTGGTGCCGCGCAGCGCCTTGCCCTTGGCGAGCACCTTCAGGGCCACATGGGATTTCGGGGCGAGGCCGATCTTCTTCTCGCGGCCCAGCGCGCGCAGCGCCGGCGGGTGCAGCTTGTAGGTGAGGTTCTCCCCGCCGGGGACCTGCGCCTCGACCTCGTCCAGGAACGCGGGATCGACCAGCAGTCGCGCGACCTCGTATTCGTCCTTGTAGGCGGTGAACTTGAACAGCCCGCGCGCCACGGCCTCGGTGAACTCGGTGCGCTCGGTGACCGCGCGCTCGGCGGTCCACGCGGCCCGGACGGTGTCGATGTAGCGGCGGGCGGCCTTCACGTTCTGGTAGTCGATCAGTTCGGCGGCGCGCAGTTCCACCAGCCGCCGGACCTCGCCGTCGAAGCCGGTGCCCGTCAGCAGTTCGGCGGGCGCGACCCGCGGAGCACGCTGTGCCGCACCGGAATCGGTGGCCGCCGCGAACGCGGCCGGATCGGCGATGGCCACCCGGCCCCAGCGGAAGGCCGCGATATTGGCCGACACCGCGACACCGTTGATGCCGATCGCCTCCTCGATGGCCGCGGCGGGCAGCCGCAGGCCGCCGGTCTGGAAGGCCGCGCCGACCATCAGGAAGTTGGCGGCGGCGGTGGTGCCGAACAGGTGTTGCGAGGCGGCCAGGGCGTCGAAGGCGACCTGCGAATCCGATACCGCCGCCAGCCGATCCAGCAGCGGCCCGGTCTCCGGGTAGGCGACCGACTTGTCGTAGACCATGTCGCCGGTCGGGGTCTTGCTGGTCGAGGCGACGACGACGGTTCCGTCCGGGTTGCCGTACTGGAGGTTCTTGGGGTCGGCGGCGGTCAGCAGGTCGATGGCCATGATGCAGTCCGCGCTACCGGGGGTGAGCCGGTTCGACGGCTCCAATTCCGTGGTGGAGAACCGCAGATGCGACAGCACCGGCCCGGCCTTCTGGCTCAACCCGATCTGATCGAGGCTCTCGACCGCGTACCCGGCGCGCAGCGCGGCCGTGGCCAGCACCTGGTTGACCGTCACGATGCCGGTGCCGCCGATGCCGGCGATGAGCACGTTCTGCGTGCCCTGCGGAGCGCCGAGGCCCGGATCGGCCACGGCGGGCGGTTCGGTGGGCTTGCGCCGCACGCCGCGGACGCGCTGGGAGCCCTTGCCGCCCTTGGCATCCGGCCGCAGTTCCACCGTGACGAATGACGGGCAGTCCCCGTCCAGGCAGCTGTAGTCGGTATTGCACGAGGTCTGGTCGATGCGCGTCTTGCGCCCGAACTCGGTCTCCACCGGCTGCACCGACAGGCAGTTGGACTTGGTGCCGCAGTCGCCGCAGCCCTCGCACACCGCCTCGTTGATCACCACGCGGGTATTGCGCACCGGCAGTGTGCCGCGCTTGCGCTGTCGCCGGGCGTCGGCCGCGCAGTGCTGGTCGTAGATCAGCACCGTCACGCCCTTGACCTCGCGCAGCATCCTCTGCGCCTCGTCGAGCCGATCGCGATGCCACAGCAGCGTGCCCTTGGCCAGAGCTTTCCGGTTGTGCCGCTTGGGATCATCGGCGCAGATGATGATCTGCCGGACGCCTTCCATGGTCAGCTTGTGGGTCAGCTTGGCGACCGTCAGCCCGCCTTCCACGTCCTGCGCGCCGGTCATGGCGACGACCTCGTTGTAGAGCAGCTTGTAGGTGATGTTCACCCCCGCCGCCACACACGCCTGCACGGCCAGCTGGCCGGAGTGGAAGAAGGTCCCGTCGCCGATGTTCTGGAACAGGTGCGGCACATCGGTGAACGGGGCCTGCCCGATCCACTGGCTGCCCTCGCCGCCCATCTGGGTGAGGCCGGTGACCGCGCTGTCGCTGCGCCCGGACAGGGTGACCAGGGTGTGGCAGCCGATGCCGCCACCGCCGATGGACCCCTCGGGCAGGGCGGTGGAACGGTTGTGCGGGCAGCCGCTGCAGAAGTACGGGGTGCGCTTGGCGGACAGCACCTCCAGCGACAGCGCCGGGGGCGGAGCCTTCTTCAGCTCGACGTGTTCGCGCAGCACCCGGCGCAGCGGGCCGAGTAGACGGCCGGCGGTGAGCTCGCCGTCGAACGGCATGAGCGGCCGCCCGGCCCCGTCCAGCTTGCCGAGGATGCGCGGGGCGTCGGCGGTGCCGTACAGGATCTCGCGGATCTGGGTCTCGACGAAGGCGGTCTTGTCCTCCACCACGATGATCTGTTCCAGGCCGCGCGCGAACTCGGTGACCCGCTGCGCGCCGACGGGATACGGCATGCCGATGCGCAGCAGGCGGATGCCGGCCCGGTGCATGGCCGCCTCGTCGACGCCGAGATCGTGCAGGCCCTGCCGGACCGCGTCGAAGGTGGTGCCGGTGGCCGCGATCCCGATCCGCGCGTGGACCGGATCGACCTCGATGACATCGAGATCATTGGCGGCCCCGAAGGCGCGCACGGTGGCCCAGCGCGGCCCGTACAGATCGGCCTCGGCGAGCACGCTGTCGGCGGGGGCCGCCATGGGCCGCTGCCGGTAGGCGAAAGTCCTGCCCTCCCACTGCACTTCGGGCACCGCGATGGGCAGGTTCGCGACCGAGCCGTCCACCGTCCAGGCCCCGTCGGCGACATCGGCCACGATCTTCAGCGCCACGACGCACCCCGAGGCCCGCGACAACGCGATGCCCTGCATCCCCATGGTGATGATCTCGCGGGCATTGCGAGGGAACAGCACCGGCACACCCATGGCGGCCAGCGACCGCTCGCTCACCGCGGGCACGGTCGAGGACTTCGAGGCCGGGTCGTCGCCGACCAGCAGCAGCACGCCGCCGCGCGGATTCACCCCGTACATGTTCGCGTGCCGGATGGCGTCGGTGGCCCGGTCCACGCCGGGGCCCTTGCCGTACCAGACCCCGACCACGCCGTCGTGGGTCGGCGTCCCGGCGGGCAGATCGGCCTGGCTACCCCAGACCGCGGTGGCCGCGAGCTCCTCGTTGAAGCCTGGCACGAAGGCGATGTCGTGTTCGGTCAGCACGGTCGGCATGCCCAGCAGCATCTTGTCGACCCCGCCCAGCGGGCTGCCCTGATACCCGGACACGAAGGTCGCGACCCGGTGACCGGCGCGCATATCCCGCACCTGCTGTTCCACCAGCAGGCGGGCGATGGCCTGCACGCCGGTGAGGAGGACCGGACCCGCGCCGGACCGGTAGCGGTCGGCGAGGTCGTAGGGCGTAGCCGGTTCGGCCTGTGGTGCAGGCGCGCAGGCAACGTCGGTCATGAACAGTCACCACACTCTCCACAGCTCAGATTGTGAGCTGCAACGAAGGGACCAAGCGATCGGTGCTGCGAAATCTGCCGTGAAGGGTGATCTGTGTCAACAGTCGGGCGAAAAGTTGATCAGACTGCTCAAAAGTGATCTGGAACACTGTGACGGGCGCAGCATTCTGGTCAGCCGGGGGCCGGGTGACTGGTCAGATGCTCGACGAGCGGCAGCGACCGGTATTCGATCGGCGTCGCCAGCGCCAGCATGGTCTCGGTGTGCTTGACCCCGGTGATGGCGTGCACCCGCTGGATGACGCCGAGCAGGTCCGGCTGCGACCGGGCCGCCACCCGGACCAGCAGGTCGCCGCGCCCGGTGGTGGCGTGCACCTCGAGCACGTTCGGGAACGCGCGCAACGACTCCACGATGTCGTTCATCTTGTTCTGGTCCAGTTCGATGCCGAGGAACGCGTGCACCGCGAACCCGATGGCCTCGAGATCCACGTCCGGCGGATACCCCCGGACCACCCCGGCCGCCTCCAGCCGTTTCATCCGCGCCTGCACGGTGTTCCGCGCGATCCCGAGCCGCTGCGCCAATTCCAGGATCGGCACCCGCGGATCGGCCGCCAGTTCCCGGAGCAGTGCGGAATCGAGCGCGTCGATCTTGATGCTCATGCCGCATTCTCGCACAGTGGTTCTCGATAACATCGCTGCTCACGCGGCCGATGATGAGGGCGTGAAGCGTGTTCGCGGAGGACTCATGAAGACCAGGTCAGCGGCTCTGTTCGCGATGGCGGCCGCCGTGGTGGCGGTGACTACCGCATGCGATCCGGGGTCGTCGACGGGCCCGGTGACGACCAGTCCCGCCGGCCCGGCCACCACCGCGGCGGGGAGTCCCGCGCCGACCACCGCCTCGCAGCAGCCGGGCACCGCTCCCGCGGGGAGTGGGCACGGGCTGTGCTTCGACATCAACTCCGACCTGGCGCGCGCCGCCATCGCCACACTGAATCCGCCGCCGGTCGGCGGCTGGAAGACCGGGCAGGCGGGGGAGGTGGCGCTCGACTCGGGCTGCGACGGGGTGCTGTCGTGGATGATGGTGAACTCCGACACCAATCATCCGTACACGCACGTGCTGTTCTTCACCGGCGGCACGTATCTGGGCACGGCCACCTCCGATCCGTACATGTACACGCTGGTCACCGGCCAGACACGGAACTCGCTCTCGCTGACCTACCGCTGGCTCAACAACAGCGATCCCATGTGCTGTCCCCAAGGCGGTCCCAGCGTCGTCACCTTCACGCTCAACGGCACGACAGTGAAAGCGGACGGCCAGTTCCCGCCGCACGCCTGACGTGTGCTCGCGAAAGAGGCCCGGAACCAACAGGTTCCGGGCCTCTCTCCTACAAGACTGAGGGTCAGGCCAGCGGGCCGACCACCGACTCCGCACCCGCCAGCAGCTCACCCGAGGCCGCCAGGCGCACAACGGCCTCGATCTCCGGAGCCAGGTAGCGGTCCGGGCCCGGACCCTGCACCGATTCGCGAATGCGGTCGCGGACGGCGGCGGTCGCGGGGGACGGCTCCAGCGGCGCGCGCAGGTCCAGGGCGCGGGCCGCGGTGAGGGCCTCGATGGCCAGCACCCGGGTCAGGCCGTCGATGGCGCGGCGCAGCTTGCGGGCCGCCGACCAGCCCATGGAAACGTGGTCCTCCTGCATGGCCGAGGAGGGGATCGAGTCCACGCTCGCGGGCGCGGCCAGACGCTTGAGCTCGGAGACGATCGCCGCCTGCGTGTACTGGGCGATCATGTGGCCGCTGTCCACGCCGGGATCGTCGGCCAGGAACGGCGGCAGGCCGTGGTTGCGGGCCCGGTCCAGGAAACGGTCGGTGCGGCGTTCGCTGATGCTGGCCACATCGGCGACCACGATGGCCAGGAAGTCGAGCACGTAGGCGACCGGCGCGCCGTGGAAGTTGCCGTTGGACTCCACCCGCCCGTCGAGGGTGACCACCGGATTGTCGACGGCGCTGGCCAATTCGTAGGACGCGATCAGCTCGGCGTGCGCGAGGGTGTCGCGGGCGCCGCCGGCCACCTGCGGGGCGCAGCGCAGCGAGTACGCGTCCTGCACCACCGTGCAGTCGGGGGTGGCGTGGCTGGCCACGATGCCCGAACCCTGCAGCAGCCGAACCATGTTCGAGGCGGCCAGCGCCTGGCCCGGCTGCGGGCGCAGGGCCTGCAGGTCGGCGGCGAACACCTTGTCGGTGCCCAGCAGGCCCTCGACGCTCATCGACGCGGTCACGTCGGCCAGGCGCAGCAGCCGGCGCAGATCGTGGCAGGCCAGCACCAGCATGCCGAGCATGCCGTCGGTGCCGTTGATCAGCGCCAGGCCCTCCTTCTCGGCAAAGACCATCGGCTCCAGGCCGGCCGCGGCCAGGGCCTGCGCGGCGGGCATCAGCGTGCCCTCCGCGTCGCGCACCATGCCCTCGCCCATGACCGCGAGGGCGACGTGCGACAGGGGAGCCAGGTCGCCGGAACAGCCGAGGCTGCCGTATTCGTGCACCACCGGCGTGATCCCCGCCGACAGCATGGCGGCATACGCCTGGGCGACCTCCACGCGCACGCCGGTCCGGCCGGTCGCCAGCGTGGACAGCCGCAGCAGCATGAGCGCCCGGATCACCTCACGCTCGACCTCCGCGCCCGAACCGGCCGCGTGCGAGCGAACCAGGCTGCGCTGCAGCTGGGTTCGCAGTTCCAGCGCGATGTGGCGGGTGGCCAGGGCTCCGAATCCGGTGGATACGCCGTAGACCGGCTTCGGGTCGGCGGCGAGCGCCTCGATGCGGGTGCGGCTGGCCGCGATCACGGTGAGCGCGTCCTCCGACAGTCGCACGGTGGCGTTGCCGCGGGCGACCCGGACCACGTCCTCGGGGGTGAGGGCGCCGACGCCGACGACGACCTCGGTGTCGGACGCTGCGGTGTTTTCCTCGGAGAGTCGGAGAGTGTTCGCGCTCATCGTGATGTTGTCCTATCGAATCTTGTTCAGGGCAGGGCGATTTCCGGGGCCGGTTCGGTGAGGGCCGCCGGAACGGGTTGGGGTGCGGGCCGGACCCACAGCCGGAAGGCGGCGGTGAGCAGGACCAGCCAGACGGCTCCGACGACCAGCGCCACCCGGGTGTCGGCGTCGAAGGCGAGCAGGAGGATGACGAAGGCCAGGCCCGCGATCGCGGCGATCGGCAGGTACGGCCAGAACGGCACCGGGAACTTCAGCTCGGCGGTCTCCGCCGCGCTGAGCTGTTTGCGCGAGCGGAAGTGCGACAGCAGGATCATCAGCCACACGAAGACCGTGGCGAAGGTGGCGATCGAGGCGATGACCACGAAGACCCGGTCCGGGATCAGGTAGTTGAGCACCACGCCGACCAGCAGGGCCGACACCATGATGACCACGGTCATCCACGGCACACCGTTGCCGGAGACCCGCCGCATCACCGCGGGGGCCTGCCCGCGCAGGGCCATGCCATACATCATCCGGCCCGCGCCGAAGATATTGCTGTTGATGGCCGACAGCGCGGCGGTGATCACCACGATGTTCAGCACGGTCGCGGCCGAGCTCAGGCCCAGGCTGTCGAAGATCTGGACGAACGGGCTGCCCTCGTCGCCGATCTGGTTCCACGGCGTGACGGCCATGATCACGGCCAGGGTGAGGATGTAGAACAGCATGATGCGGGCGGGCACGGTGTTGATCGCGCGCGGGATGGTGCGCTCGGGGTCCTCCGCCTCGCCGGCGGTGACGCCGATGATCTCCGAGCCTCCGAAGGCGAACATGACGATCGCGAAGCAGCCGAGGAAGCCGCCGGTCCCGTTGGCGAAGAAGCCGCCGCCGGCGTTGAGGTTGGACAGGCCGCTGCTGGTGTCGTGGATGCCGAATCCCCAGATGAGAACGGCGATCCCGCCCGCGATCATGGCGATGATGGCGACCACCTTGACCAGGCTGAACCAGAATTCGAGTTCACCGAAGACCTTGACGTTGAGCAGGTTGATCGCGCCGATGAAGAAGACGATCGCCAGCACCCAGATCCAGCGGGGCACATCGGGATACCAGAACCCCATGTAGACGCCGAAGGCGGTGGTGTCGGCCAGCAGCACGATGACCATTTCGAAGACGTAGGTCCAGCCGGTCAGGAACCCGGCCAGCGGACCGATGTGCTGGCTGGCGTATTCGCCGAACGACCCGGACACCGGGTTGCGGACGGCCATTTCGCCCAGCGCCCGCAGCACGATGAAGATGACCGCGCCGCCGATCAGGTAGGCCAGCAGGACCGAGGGGCCGGCCTTCTTGATCGCTTCGGCCGAGCCGTAGAACAGGCCGGTGCCGATCGCGGATCCGAGTGCGATGAATCGGATGTGGCGGGCGGTGAGACCCCGGGTCAGGGTCGAGGAGATGTCTTTCACGGATCGGACTCCCTGATGTTGTTCACGACGCAGTTCGACAGGGATTGTGAGTGCGTTCACACATGTATAGGGCTGTCTATACAACTGTGTCAAGAGTGTGCAGTTACACGACGGCAACTAATCTAGAGTGCTGCCACGCCGAGTCGCGATCCGGTGGATCAGTCGAGCGGCCGTGCGCGCGGTCCGATGGTCGATATCGAGGTCGGGATTCAACTCCGCCACATCCAGCAAGGCCAGCTTCCCGCTGTGCGCGACCAGGTCACATACCCGTTCGATGACCTCCAGCGGCACCCCGTACGCGGCGGGCGCGCTGACACCCGGGGCGACCGCCGCGGGCAGGACATCCAGGTCAATGGTCATATACAGGACATCGATGGAGGCCAGGAACTCCTCGATGAAACCGCGCACGCCGGGGAGATCCGTGGCGGTGCAGTCCTCATCGAGCCGATATCGCACGCCCAGGGCCGCGGCGGTCTCGAACAGGGCCACGGTATTGCTCGGCTGGGAGATGCCCAGCACCGCGTAGTTCAGCGTCCGCCCGGCCTCGGCCTCGCGCTCGGCCATCTGCCGGAACGGCGTGCCCGAGCTGGGTGTCGAGTCGCCGCGCAGGTCGAAATGGGCGTCGAGGTTGAGTACGCCGAGGCGCGCTCCCGATGCGACGGCCTGCGAGGCGGCGATGCCGAGATAGCTGCCGTAGGCGACTTCGTGGCCGCCGCCGAGGACCGTCACGAAGTGCCCGGCGTCGAGCAGTTCGGTCACCCCCGCGCCCAGCCGCGGCTGGCCGTATTCCAGATCCCCGTCCTCGACCGCCACGTCACCGGCGTCCATGGCGCTTGCCGGGCAGGGGAGCGCCATGGACGACAGTGCCTGCCGCAGCGCGGCTGGTCCGGCGGCAGCTCCGGTCCGCCCCGTGTTGCGGCGGACCCCCTCCTGTCTCTTA
>NZ_JBHWHH010000098.1:0-27760 GCF_042732555.1 Nocardia sp. NPDC059764 | reverse complement strand
AGCAGCCCAACGGCGGTCCGGGCGGGGTGATCAGCGTCCAGCCGATGAGGGCGCCGATGCCGGCGCCGATCAACGCGCCGGGCAGAGCACTGCCGCTGCCACCGATGGCGCCGCCGATGAGAGCGCCGAGGATGGCATTGCACTGACGCATCACGTCCAGATCGTCCACGGGCTGCACGTTCGTGTCGGCGGCCGGGGGCGTGGGGGATACCTCGTCGACCTGGACCGTGATACCCGGTCCGGGATCCGACTGCGCGGGGTCGGCCACCGCGGTGCCGACCGTCAATACCGTTGCTCCGAGTGCGAGCAAGGCGGTTGCGGTGAATCGCCTGATTCTCATCGCTCCTTCTTCCGTGCTGGTAGAAGTGCACTTCGAATTCAATTAGGCAACCTGGTCGCTGACTCATAGGTATCAGAAAAAGCGACCATTCAGTTCGTTTCCGGATTATTGTGATCGCCGGGCAATGGGGTTGTGACGGTTGCCGGGCGAGGAGTACGAACGTCCCTGACACAGCACGAGAGCCGCGGGCGGCAAGGCCTGCGGCTCTGGGGGATTCGACGTGGTCGTTCATCATCCGGCGGCGTTGACGGGCAGGGACAGCACCACCTCCTGTTCGTTCTCCGGCAGGTAGTGGACGCCCACGATGCGGCCGACCTGGACCAGCGAGACCGCCGTCGGGGGCAGGAACTTCTCGGTGCGGGTCTCGAAGGTGGTGCCGTCCGGGCGGGTGACCACCAGGACCAGGTCCAGTCGGGTGTAGCCGTCGCGGATCTCGCCGGGCACCGACAGCGACCGGACCACCGCCTGTGCCGCGGTGCCGCGCCGGGCGATATCGAGCTTGGCGGGCGTGGTGAAACCCTTGCGGATCATGGCCGCGTTCATGGCGTCCTGCGCCGCCGAGGTGTCGCCGGACAGGTCCACCTCGACCTTGTCCAGGCTGTCGGGCAGGTAGCGGACCGGCAGCACCACGCCGGGCCGCAGCAGGGCCAGCTGGGTGAGCGGCACGATCAGCTTGGCGTGCGAGGCGAACACCTTGCCGTCGGCGCCCTCGACCCGGAAGTCGATGCGCACCTGCGGCTGCTCGTTGAGGTAGACGCCGGTCTGGCGGACGCTCTCGACGGTGCCCAGACCCACCAGGCCGTCACGGAACTGGGAGCTGTTGGTGCCGGTGAAGGCCGACATGATGCCGTCACCGGTGAAGGCGAAGACGATCGGGATGATGGTCAGGGCGATGATCGGCAGGGCCATCTGCGGGCCCACCCAGCCGAAGACATCATCGGCGGTGAGGCCGTGCCACAGGTAGTAGCCGATGGCCAGGACGCCGAGAGCGAGGACGCTGTAACGGATTTGGTTCTTCATGTGCTTCTCCTGATTCGAAGTCGTGGTGGTTGTCGGCCCCGCTCGTGCCCGGCGGCACGAGCGGGGAGAACAGCGGGGCCGGGTCAGCCGACGATGGTGGAGCAGGCGAAGACGATCTCGAACTTCTCGGTCTTCGGGCCCGCCATCGGGTTCGACAGATCCACGCCGCCGACGCCCTCACCGGACACCGTGTAGGTGTTGCCGCTCTTGGTGACCTTCGCCGAACCGCCCGGCATGCCATTGCCGAAGCCCACCGCGTACGGCTGGCCGTTGGCGCCGCCCTTGGTGCCGGTGATGCCGACCGCCTGCACGGTGTTGTCGCCGGTGATGGTGGCGCTGGCGGCGAGGGTGCCGTAGGTGGCGTTGCTCTGGTCGGCCAGCGCCAGGGCCAGGGTGCCCGCCTGCTTCACGCAGGTGGTGTCGAACTTGCCGCTGATCGCCTTGCCGTCCACCGACGCGGACGACGCGCCGCCGGCGGGAGTCGCGGAACCCGGCGCGGCGGAGGTCGCGGCGGTGGTGGGCGAACCCGACTTGGAATCGCCGGAGCTGCAACCGGTCACCAGCAGCGCGGCCGCGGCGGTGGCGGCGAGGACGGCGGTGGTGAGGCGGATCGGCTTGGTGTTCATGGTCATTCCTCGTTCTCGTGATGGTGGCTCCGGGGTGGAACCGATGCCAGAACAGTAGGAATCGGCGCCCCGCCTACCGATCCCAACTTCCGAGGCGCGCGGGCCGGGGAAACTGCGATAACGTGGGCGAATGCGACGACCGCGGGCCATGGTGCTGGATGAGGTCTGGCACCGCCTCGCCGGTGTCGAACCCCTGAGCGGATCCCACGGCGGGCCCCTCCGGCGCACCGTCAAGCTGATCCTGGATCCCCTGGTGATCCGGCCCGTCCAACACCCGTCCTGCGCCGGGGCGATGCTGAGCGCCGACGGCGCGGTGCTGCTCGCGGCCCGCGTCCATGCCGCCGCCGACGTCCTCGCCGCCACCGCCGCCTGGTTCACGCTGCTCAAGCAGACCCGGCGCGCGCTGCGCATCACCGAGGGCAATGCGCAGGACCTGTACTTCCAGCGCTGCTTCGAACTGGCCACCGTCTCGGGTCGGCCGGATCCCGTGCGGGACCGGCCCGCCGCCGAAGCGGCGCTGCGCGAGATCCACGGGGTGACCGCGGGGCGCACCACACAGGCGCTGCGGGAGTACCTGTCCGAACCGGAGCGGTCCGAGGACGTGGCCGAGCTGATCGACACCGCGTGGCGGCGACGGCCGCTGACCGACGTGCCCGATCACGCGGATCTGCTCGGCGAACTCGTCGACGCCTGCGCCGCAACCCGATTCGACGATGCGGATGATCCGCCGGACCTGGACGACGCCGTCGATGCGTCCGTGGGTACGCATACCGGTATTCGGCTCTGGGACGGTGGGATCGGCAGTACCGCACAGGAACTCGGGCTCACCCTGTACCCGCTGCCGCAACCGCCCGGGGTCGGAGCGTCAGCCGCTACCGCCACTCTCGGACTACCGCTCGACCGCACCATTCACGAGCGGGTCTTCACCGTCCTCCAGGCCTCCAGCGAACGCGCCGACCTGCCGCCGATCCCGGAACTGGTCGACGCCGAGATCGCCCGCGCGTGCGCGCCCTGGGCGCTGCTGGACGAATCCCTCCGGGTGGCGGCCGCCGCGGGCGCGACCCTGGCGGTCACCTTGCGCCCTCTGGGTGTCCGGCCGCGAGACCGCGGCGTCGAGATCGGCGGGCCGGCAACACAATCCCCAGTTCTGCGCGGTGCCGGGCCGGACGACGACGGCGCGGCCGCACGACTGATCAACGGCCGCTGGCAGCGTGAGGCCTACGTCCTGCAAGCCCGGCGGATGGCGGTGCGCGCGGACGCGATCGATGGACCGCTCGGGGCCATCGCGGCCGACCTGCGCGTGCCGTGGCGGCCCTACCTGCGCAGGCTCTGGCCCCGCCTGCACGGCCGCGATGTGCGCGAGTTCGGGGTGTACGCGGCCGACGAGCTCTGGGACCTGCTGGACGGGGTGGCCCGATCCGTCATCCTGGACCACCGCATGCGCGTGAAGAAGGCCTTGGCCGCCACCGCGACCGCCGAGCCCGAGGAACTCGAATCGAGGGTGGGATGACGAACTCGACCGTCGCCATCCACCGCTACCCCGACGCGGTGCGCGCCCTCGTCCCCGACGGCGCGACGGTCACTCCCGCCGGCCCGGAAGCCATGGTGCTGGAGGTGACGGGCGGTCTCCTGACCTGGAATGTCCTGGCCGCACAGCAACTCCCCGTCGCGATCATCGACGATGTCGACGCCGCCCAGGAGTGGGTGTGGGCCCTGTACGGCGAGCCGGTCGCCGCGGCGCTCGACACAGTACGGCCGCGAGCCCGCGAACTGTCGGGGGGCCTCGTCGAATTCGGCACCACCGCAACCGGTCCGGATGCTCCCGTGGACCCCCGCGGCCACCGCCTGACCGACGCGGCGACGGCCCCCGCGCTTCCCGCGCTGGTGGTGAGTGCCCGCAGACTCGCCTACGCGCACTGGGCGTCCCGCTGGTGGCCCGCCTCGGTCCTCGACGGCATCGCCGCCCTCGATCCGGCGCTGCTCGACCGCGATATCGCGCTGCTCACCGAGGAGTGCGAGTCCCTGGTGGACGGGTCGGACGCCGTGGCGCCCAGTATCCGCCCGTCCGTGGAGAGCTCCTTGCGTGCCTCGGATTACGCGCTGGCGGCCGGTGACGCGGACCGGTCCGGAAGCGCTCTGGTGCTGGCACGCGGCACCGGCGGCTGGGACTGGCGGCAGTGCCCGGCCGGGCTGGTCGACGCCTCCGAGTCCGCGGTGTCCTGGCAGGTCCTGCGGGAGGCCGGGACCACCACCGTCGCCATTGCCGTAGCCGCTCACCCGGAGCTGCCCGCGGCCGTGCCCGAGCACCTGCGGCCGTGGGCCCGCGTCGACACCGGGCGCGGTGAGCTGCTGACCGAACTGCGTCCGGGTGGCGACAGCTGGATCGGCGAATCCGAGTTGCCCGCACCGGCTTCCACGGTGGGCATCTCCATCGGAGTCCCGGGCTTCGGGCCCGACCTCGACACTGACCCGCAGGCGGCGCAGGGCGCGGTGCGTCAGCGAATTCGCGACTTCGCGGCCGAACGGCTGCGGACGGCGTCGACCCCGGTCGATGACGGCGGCCCGTTCGCGCCATTGCTCGCCGAAATCGACGCCGCCGCAGGTGATTCGGACTTCTGAGCATGAGTGTGGATATCGACGAGAACGCGGGTGAGAGTCCGCTTCTGCACGCCGGGGCGGAGGCTGTCGCGCGCGGTGAATTAATCGAGGGGCTGCGGATATTCGAGCAGGCCGCCGAGGTCGAGCAGGGGGACCTGCGGTTGTGCGCGCTGGTGGACGTGGCGGTGGTGACCGATCGGCTGGGGGATCACGCCGGGGCGGCAGCGCGGTTCCGGGAAGCGCTCGCGCAGATGCGGGAGGACGCGCCCAGGATGTATCCCGGCGCGCTGATCGGGTTGTCCCAGGCGTTGCAGAACCTCGGGGATCTGGATGGGGCGCAGGCGGCCCTCGAACGGGCTCGGGAGGCGCTCGGGTACGAGGGCGCGCCGGGTGACCTGCGGCTGGCGTGCCTGGTGTCCGCCACGGCGATTGCCCTGCATCGGCAGCAGTGGTGGCGCGCGCTGGAGCTGGCCGGTGAATCACTGGACGCGGCACGGCGGTTCGGTCCGGAGCAGGCCGGACATCCGCTGATGAACCTGGCCGCCGCGCACTTCGAGACCGGGCGCTGGGAGCTGGCCCAGGACTTCGCGGGGCAGGCGCTGGCCGCCTTCGAAGCCGTCGCCGACCCCGGCGGGGTTGCCGAGACACAGCAGAACTTGGCTTTGATGCACACGCGCACAGGCGCTTTCGACGAGGCCGAACCACTGCTGGCCGCCTCCCAAGAGTATTTCGAGGCGGCCGGGATGGCGCATCGCGCGGGCATCGGTCTCAAGGTCATGGGGTTCATCGCCGAGCGGCGTGGCCGGATGGGGACGGCGGACGATCAGTATCGTGCGGCGCTGCACCGGTTCGAGGAGTCGCACGCCGTGGTCGAAGCCGCAGACGTACGACTTCGATTGGCCACCCACGCTTTCTCGGCGGGGCGATACGAGGACGGTGAGTCCGAGCTGGCGGCGGCGCGCGGAACCTACGCCGCTCGCGGCCTCGGGCTGCACTGTGCCCAGCTCGACTACTGGCACGCGGGACTCCTGGAACCGCTGGTCGCACACGTCCCGGGCCTCCTGGCGCGAGCGGTGGATCTGGCGGTCCCGGCGGCACTGGCCTTGGATGCCGTCCGCTACGAGCTGCCCGACGGCACCCAGCGCGACACCTGGAACCGCCGCATCGTGAATCCCGCCCTGCGGCTGGCCTTCCGGTACGCGTACTTGGCCGGGGACGCCCGGCTGGTAGCGGACCTCATCGAAAATCAGTGCGCGGGAACAATCCTGGACATCGATCGGCTCGCCGCGGATCCGCCCGCACCGCTGGACCTGCTCGAACCCTTCGATCCGCCCTCGGATTCGGCGGCCGCCGTCCAGGACGCACTGCAACTCGGCACCGCCCTGGCGGCCGTGGCGGCGGGGGCGGGACTGCCCGTCACGCCACCGCCGCGGATCGCGGTGCGACCGGACGGCCATATCGCCCTGTCCGCCTGGCTCGATGCCGCCGAACAACGCTACGGCCGCCGCGTCCGCACCGACCGCGTGATCCCCGCATGACGCCCACCGTGCTGGTCCGGATGGCGGACGCGGGCGATCTCTACCTGACGTGGCGCTGGATCGACGACAGCGCCCCCGCCGGGGTGGGAGTGGTACCGGAGGACCAGGTCGAAGCGGCCATGGGCCGGTTCACCGCCGCCCTCCCCGCGCCGGGAACGGCCGGTGGGCTCGAAAATGCGCTCACCACGGGCGAACTGGCGACCGCCGAGGCGGAAAACGCACTGGCGCAGTACCTCTCGTCGGTGTTCCTGCCCTACGACCTGGCGGTATCGCTCCACGAGCTCTACGTGCGAGGTATACGCCCGCACGTCCGGATCCAGCCGTCACCGCGCACCGCCCAACTGCCCTGGGAGCTGATCGCCCCCGACTCGGATGTGCGCCTGCTGGATATCGCCGACGTGAGCGTCCTCGCCCCGCCCGGCATCGTGCACGCACCCGCCCGCATCGCGCGATCATGGACGGAAACCCGCGATCTGCCCGTCGTCGCCGTGCTCGACCCGCGTGTGCCCGGCTTCCGCGCCGACTCCGCCCTCGGATCCGTCCTCGGCCGAATGGACTCCGCCGCGGCCCCGCTGGCCGCGCTGGTCGCCGACCACGCGGCAGCCGGCCGCCTCACCCCGCCCGTCGCCGAACCGGTGGAGGCGTTCCGCCGCACCGATCTCGACCGCGCCTGGCTGAGCCGAGCCCTGCACGCCGGGGCGGCCCGCCTGCTCTATGTCGGCCACGTCACCGCCGCCGCCCCCGAATCCGGCCGCAGCGAATCGGCCACCCTGCACCTGTCCTGCACCGCCGCCAGCCCGGGCTGCGCGCCCGCCTACCGCGACCATCGGCCGCTCTCGGCACGCGATCTGCTGCTGGGCACCCACGCGCTCACGGCGGGCTCCCGTTCGAACGACCTCGGCGCTGCGGGCGACGGCGTTGGCGGAGCAGCGGTTCCGCGAACCGGTCCCGAGATCTGGCCCATCCCGAGCCGGGTCGCCCTCATCGCCTGCGAGAGCGGCGGCGACCTCCGGTTCGCCGAACCACTGGGTCTGGTGGCGGCCATGCTCACCGGCGGCGCGGAACTGGTGACGGCGGGCCGCTGGCCGCTGCCCACCGATCTGGCGTTCCGCCGGTTCTCCGGCCTCCCCGACACCGTGCACCCGTTCCAGGAAGCCGTGTGCGCCATCGACGCCGCGCATGAGACAGCCGATCCGGTCGCCGCCCTCAATGCCTGGCAGCGCACCCATCTGGCCGCCTGGCGCGCGACCGGGGCGATCGAGCATTCCCCGCTGATCTGGGCGGCGTTCGCCACCGTCGACACCCGCTGATGAGCTGCCCCGAAAACCTGCGCCCCCGAAAGTCACGGGCCGGGAAAAGCTAATCGCGCCGGCCGATTCTCCGATGAGCCAAGCGGATTCATCGGAGTACGGAGGATCGAGTGGCGCGCTTCCTGACAGGCATCCTGGCGGTGGTGATGGCGGCCGCCCTGACCTCGTTCGCGGCGCCCGTCGCCGGGGCGGAGCCGGATGGTCTGCGGCACTGCGAAGTCAGCGACGGCAGGCAGCCCGAAACCGCGACCGCCGAAGACGTGGGCCTGGATTCGGACGCGCTGCGGCGCGCGGTGGACTTCGCCTCCGACCCGACCCGCTTCACCGTGCAGGTGTTCCGCAACAACTGCCTGATCGCGGCCGGACCCACCAATCAGCGGGCGGGCGGCGTCCCGTGGAATCTATGGAGCGGCACCAAGAGCGTCGTGTCCATGGTCGCGGGGATCGCGGTCGGCGCAGGCCTGCTGCGCGTGGACGATCCGATCGGCGACTACCTGCCCGCCGGACTCGGCGATGCCGAGCATCGCGCGATCACCGTGCGCAGCCTGCTGACCGAGACCTCCGGCATGGAGATCGCCATCGCCTCCGAAGGCATCACCGGGGTGGCCCGGCTCGACCCGAACGTGGTCGCACAGGCCCTGGCCATGCCCATCCTGCATCCGCAGGGGGAGACCTGGCAGTACAGTCAACGCGCCGTCGACCTGCTCGTCTACGTGATCCAACGGGCCGTCGGCGAGGACTTCCAGGCGTACGCGCAACGAAACCTCTTCGATCCCTTGGGCATCCGGCACTCCGACTACCTGTGGGCGCGCGACCGCAGCGGCAACACCTATGGGCACGCCCACCTGGTGCTCCCGCCCGACGACTACGCCAAACTCGGCCTGCTGCTCGTCGATCGCGGCAATTGGCACGGCCGCCAGGTGATCCCGACCGCCTACCTCACCGAGGCCACCACCTCCCAAGGCGTCAACCCCTGCTACGGCTTCCTGATCACCGTCAACGGCCCCGACTGCGAGGACCTGTTCCCCGGCCTCCCCAAGGACGCCCTCCAGATGGCCGGCATGATGCGCCAGGACAACTTCATCGTCCCCAGCCTCGGCCTGCTCGTCAGCTGGACCGGCGTTTCTGTCCCCGGTGGCGCGGTGAGCTTTCCGCACGAAGTCCTGCGCGGCCTCACCACGGCCTTCCGCACCCCCGCCCTCCCCGACCCCGGCCCCTACGTCCAGCGCCCGGAAGCCGGCATCACCGATCCCATGTTCATGAACCCGGACGCCACCCTCGCGGCCCTGGGCCTCGGCCCGATGGCCTACCCGGGCTGCGGCCTGCTGGAATGCCTGGGCAAACCGCTGTACCCGCCCTTCGGTGACTGGCCGCCGGGCTGCTTCATCCTCGGCTGCACCGGGGCCGACCCCGCGACCCCGGGCATCCGCTGACCTGCCGGGGGCGGATCAGAGGCGGGCGGTCGCATCGCGGAAGCCGCTCTGGCATTGAAAGATCCGTGGGAATCGTTCGTCTATCTCATCGAGAAGATCTGTGAACTACAGGCTCGCGACCGATTGCTCAACGAACTCGCGCTGCGGGCCGCGCCCAGCCCGGAAATCGCCGCCCAACGCGATGCCGGGCATGGCGCGATGCGCGAAATCATCACGCGGGCACAGGATGCCGGGGTGCTACGGGCGGACTGGGCGCTCGAGGACATCGCGTTCATCACCTGGTCCCATTCGCGAGTGGTGGAGCAGACCGCGGGCATCGCCCCCGAAGCGTGGCGGCGCCATCTGGCACTGATCCTGGACGGACTGCGGGCGGAAGCCGCTCACCCGCTGCCGGTTCCGGCGATCAGTGAGGACCAGCTGAACCGCTCACTGCTCGCCGACCCGGACCGCGACCGAGGGGCGAACGCCGCCCCGAAGAAACGGTGGAAATGGCTCCGGTTACCGTCGGAGTGGTAGTCGTTCGCTCGTATCTGTTGGAGGTAGTGAAAATGGCTGGGATTCCCGCGGTACCGACCTCGCTGCTCGCGGCCGGTGGACTCACCGGCGGCTTCGCGCTCGCCCAGGCCACCAAGAAGCGGCAGCTCGGCGGGGCGGTGTTCGCGGCGGGGACCGCGGCCGCGTTCCCGCGGTGGCGCAAGACCGTCGGCACCGGTGGCGCGGCCGCGCTGACCGGGCTCGCCATCGGCGCGATGGGCGCCTCGCACCCGCTGGCCAAGAAGATCGGCGCGTGGCCGTCGGTGGCCGTGGTGTCGAGCGTGGTCGCCGTGGCCGCGTGGGCCGCCGTGGATCGTCGCGCCTGAGTTCATCCGCCGGTCCTCCGGTGTGTTCGGACCGTAAGGTTCGATCGCGTGCCGGGGGACCGTCCACGCAATACCGTGGAGTATGCGCACTTTCGTTCACTTACTGCTGTTCGCCGCCGCCATCGCGGTGGCGGTCGGGGTCTTCGGTCCGCTCATCGGCGCGGTCGACGCGCGGAATGTTCAGTTCACCGACCTGCGTAACGGCTTCGAGCGAGGTCGGACCCTGGGTCAGATCGGGGCGCAGTCGGGGAGCTTCGTCACCTCGCTGGCCATCGGACTGCTCGGCGCGGCGGCGGTGGTGCTGGTGGCCGCGCTGACCGGGTCCCGCATCGTGGGGTGGATCGGCGTGCTGGCCGGACTGGCCGGACTCGGCATCCTCACCTGGCGACTCGACCAGCGCTTCGACCACGAACTCCGCACCGACTACCGCCACCTGCTCTCCGGCACCTGGGGGCTGTACCTGGTCGCCGGGGGACTGCTGCTGTCCCTGCTGCTCCTGCTCGTCCCGCGCGAACGCCGCCTGCCCCCGCCGCCGGGATTCTGAGCTCGAAACCCACCGTTGGCCCCATAGAGTCGATTCATGCCCGGTACACCCGCGGGGGTCGGTCCGCACACACTCGCCGACATCCTGCCCTCCGTCGCCGCCTCTTTCGGACTCGATCAGCCGAATCCGCTGGCCATCGCGCCCAATCGGGACGTCGTGGTGCTGCTCATCGACGGCCTCGGCGCGGAACTGCTGGCCCGCCACCGCGACCTCGCGCCCACCCTCGCCGCCCACGTCCGCACCACGCTCACCGCGGGCTTTCCGGCCACCACCTCGACCAGCCTGACCAGCCTCGCGCTCGGCGCGCCCTGCGCCACCCACGGCATCATCGGCTACAGCTTCGCGCTGCCCGAAGGCGACGGGGTGCGGCTGTTGAACTCGCTGCGCTGGACCCTCGACAGCGCCACCGGCGACACCGCCGTCGAGGCCTACCCGCCGGAATCGGTGCAGCCGCAGACCAGCCGGCTCGAGGACCTGGCCGCCCACGGGATCGAACCGCACTACGTGATCCCCGGCTACCAGCGCGCGTCGGGGCTGACCCGCGCCGCCTTCCGCGCCCCGGGCACCCTGCACCCGGCCTCGAACCTCGACGATCTGCGCGCCGGAATCCTCGCTGTCGCACAGCATTCCGGGACGGTGTCGCGGTTCGCATACGCCTACTTCGCCGACCTCGACGCCAACGGGCATCTGTACGGCCCGGAATCGCCGCAGTGGCTGGCGGTGCTCGCCGAGATCGACGCCGCGGTGGCCGACCTGCTCGCGGACCTGCCGTCCAGCTGCACACTGCTGATCACCGGTGATCACGGAATGATCCACGTGGACAACGCCATCGACCTCGACACGCTACCCGCCTTGCACCGGGGCGTCCGCCTGATCGGTGGTGAGGCGCGGGTGCGTCACGTCTATCTCGAACACCCCGACGCCCTGGCCGATATCCGTGCGGCCTGGACCGCGGAACTGTCGCCGCACGCCACCGTCGTCTCCCGCGAACAAGCCCTCGACGAGCACTGGTTCGGGCCGACCCCGCCGACACCCGTGATCGCCCACCGCATCGGCGATATCATCGCCGTGGCCGAGAACCAGACCGTACTGATCCGGCCCGTCCTCGAACCCCTGGAATCCGCGCTGCTGGGCCACCACGGGGCCCGCACCTCCGCCGAACAGCTCGTCCCGCTCATCGCGAACCTCTGAATCAGGTTCGCAGCAGCGCGTTCTGGACCTTGCGCAGGCGGTCCACGTCACCGCGGAAACCGGCCACGGCATCGTTGTAGAGGAACGCCTCCCACAGCCGGACCAGGGCGTAGGCGAGGGTGTCCGGTTCGATCGGCGGCTGGTAGCCCTCCGATTGCGCGCGCTCGATATGCCGCTCGACGATGCTCACCGCGGTCTGGTGCACGGTCCCGTCGCCGCGCGTGATCAGGCGCAGGGCGGCGGTGGACTCGTTGTCGAAGTAGGCGCGCAGCGCGTCATTGGCGACCAACAGGTCGATGGTCCGGTCCAGCACCGCGGCGAGCCGCTCCCCGCCGGTGCCGCGGGTGCGGCGGTCGGCCAGGGCCACCACCTTCTCCAGTTGCCGCGCCACGGCCGCGCCGAGCAGGCCGTCGCGGGAGCCGAACCAGCGGTAGATGCTCGCCCGCCCCACCCCGAGGTGCGCGGCAATGGCATTGACGTCCAGCCGTTTTCCCTCCAGGAACACGGCGATGGACGCCTCGAGCACATCGTCCCGACTCGCCGACGCCGGTCGGCCCGGCGCTCTCGTTCCCTCCGCTCGCGTCACGCGGACAGCTTAGGAGCCAGGAACTCCGACAGCGTGCGCGCGGTCGCCGCGCGTCCCAGGATGAGGGCCGTCCGCAGCACCTCGGGGTCACGATCGATGCGGCCGATATCGGGTGCGTCGCGCGGCGGGCGGATCTGCAGCACGGCCGGGTCGGAGGCGAAATCGCGCTCGTCGCTGTGATGTCGCTCGACCCGTGCGAGCCAGGGCCCGACGGTCCCGGGCGCGTGCCGCGACAGGAAGCGCGCCACCACCCGCGACTCCACCGTCGACGGAGGCCGCATGGCCTCGTCGTCCCGGCGCGTGCGCAGCACCAGCACCCGGGTCGCGCCCTGCGCCAACGCCGTTCGCACCGGCACGGATTCCGACAGCCCCGCGTCCACGAACCGCCGCGCCCCGATCCGCACCGGCCGCCCCGCCAGGATCGGCAGGCAGGTCGAGGCCCGCAGCGCCGTCTGCACCGAGCGCACATCGCTGAGTTCCGGGTGCAGGTCGACGGCCGCGCCGGTGTCGGCGTCGGTGGCGATGGGGTGGAAAGTGATGGCATTGGCCAGGATCGCCGGGAAATCCATGGGCACGATCCGCTCGTACACGGTGTGCACCAGATAGTCGGTGTCCACCACCTTGCCGCCGCGCAATGCCCGCGCCGGACTGATCACGCGGTTGATCACCTCGGGATTCCAGGCCCGCCGCGAATCCACCGCCCGACCGCACAGCAGCCAGGCCGCGTTCAACGCGCCCGCCGAAGCCCCGTACACCGCGTCGAAGCAGGACAGCACGCCCAATTCCTCGATGGCCATGGCCATTCCGTGCGAGTACGCCCCACGCGAGGAGCCGCCCTCGATGACGAGGGCGAGGCGATGGCGATCCGTGCGGCGACCGGGGGCGCTGTCCTCGCGGTGCCGGCGCGCGATGAGTTCGCCGACGCCGAGGTCGTGATCGGACAAGGGTGCTCCTTTCGAGGGTCCGGTCGACCGTCGAGTATACGACCCTATTTGAGACACGGCTATGTCTGTGTATCATTTCCGCCGATGGCGTGGGTAACCACGAAACTGGAGGTCAACGCATGCAACTAGCGCTCACCGACGACGAGCTCGCCTTCCGCGACGAGCTGCGCACGTTCTTTCGGAGCGAAATCCCGGCCGACATCCGCAACCGGCATCGGCACGGACAGGAACTGTCCAAGGACGACCTCGTCACCACCCAGCGCATCCTCAACGCGCACGGGCTCGCCACCCCGAACTGGCCGGTGGCCTGGGGCGGCAAGGACTGGACCCCGATCCAGCGGCACCTGTGGCACGAGGAGATGCAGCTCGCGTCGGTGCCGGAACCGCTCACCTTCAACACCAATATGATCGGGCCGGTCATCGCGCACTTCGGCTCCGAGGAACTCAAGGCGCGGTTCCTGCCCGCCACCGCCAACCTCGACATCTGGTGGTGCCAAGGGTTCTCCGAACCCGAAGCCGGCTCCGACCTCGCCTCCCTGCGCACCGTCGCCGTACGTGACGGCGACAGCTACGTGATCAACGGCCAGAAGACCTGGACCACCGGCGCGCAATTCGCCGACTGGATCTTCTGCCTGGCCCGCACCGATCCCGACGCCCCCAAGAAGCAGGCGGGCATCTCCATGTTCCTGTTCCCGCTCGACACCCCGGGCGTGACCGTGCGGCCCATCAAGCTCATCGACGGCGGCCACGAGGTCAACGAGGTGTTCCTGGAGAACGTCCGGGTGCCCGCCGACCAGCTCGTCGGCGCGGAGAACCAGGGCTGGACCTACGCCAAATTCCTGCTCGGCAACGAACGCACCGGCATCGCCGCCGTCGGCCAGACCAAGGTGCGGCTGTGGCTCGCCAAGGAACACGCCAAGCAGACCCGCCTCGGCGAACGCACCCTGCTCGACGATCCGCTGTTCGCGACCCGGCTCGCCGAACTCGAAAACGAGCTGCTGGCACTGGAACTCGTGCAACTACGGGTCGCCGCCGGATCCGCCGACGGCAAACCCAACCCGGTGTCGTCCATCCTCAAACTGCGCGGCACCGAGCTCCAGCAGGCCGTCACCGAACTCCTGGTCGACATCGCCGGACCGGATTCGATTGCCCGCGAGGACGAGTCGAACGCCGATTGGGCGCGCCGCAGCACCGCCACCTACCTGAACTATCGCAAGACATCGATCTACGGAGGATCCAACGAGGTGCAGCGCGGCATCATCGCCTCGACGATCCTCGGACTGTGAGGCAGCACCATGGATTTCGATCTCACCCCCGAACAGGAAATGCTGCGCGACACCGTGCGGGACCTGCTCGCCCGCGGACGCGACACCGAACGATGGGCCACCTTCGCCGACATCGGGCTACTCGGCCTGACCTTCGATGAGGCAGACGGCGGCATGGGCGCCGGACCCATCGAAGTCATGCTGGTCATGACCGAGATCGGGCGCGCCCTGGCCACCGAACCGATCCTCGACTGCGCGCTGCTGCCCGGAGCGCTCATCTCGGCCGTCGGCAGCGATGTCCAGCGCAAGGATCTGCTGCCTCGCGTTGCCGAAGGACAGCTGAAACTTGCTTTCGCCCACGGTGAGCCGGGACTGCGCTGGCCTGCCGCCGATACCGACACTCGAGCGGTTCCGGAAGGCGACGGGTGGCGGATCACCGGACGCAAGCACCCGGTTTCCCACGGTGACCAGGCGGACGTTCTGATCGTCAGTGCTGCCCATGAAGACGGTGTCGGGCTGTTCCTGGTGACGCCCTCCGACCCGGGGGTGCGACTGCGGCCGTACACCACCCATGACGGGCGGCATGGTGCGGATATCGAATTCGAGGGAGCTGCCGCGGAACCGCTCGGCGACGTAGCTGATGCCTCCGATGCCATCGGTGCCGCCATCGCCGCTGCTCAGGCTGCGTTGTGTGCCGAAGCGATCGGGGCGATGGAGGAGTCGTTGCGGTGGACGGCCGAGTATCTGAAGACTCGTAAGCAGTTCGGTGTGCCGCTGCGTACGTTCCAGACGCTGACTCAGCGTGCTGCCGACATGTATGTGTCGCTGGAGCTGGCGCGGGGGATGAGCATGTATGCGTCCATGTCGCTGGCCGACGGGGTGGTCGATCCGATGGTTGCTTCTCGGGCCAAGCTGCGAATCGGGCGGTCTGCCAGGCACATCGGGCAGGAGGCGATTCAGATGCATGGTGGGATCGGTATGACTGATGAGTATCCGGTTGGGCACTACACCGCGCGGTTGAACGCGATCGAGCACACGCTGGGGGATTCCACCGATCACTTGCGGTTCCTGGGCAGTCATGTGGCTGACTATCAGATGGTCGACATCTGAAAATCTACAAGACCAAAAGATAAGAGAGACACAAAGATAGAGACGCCTGGAGAAGAAGAGAAAAGACAAAAGAACGAAGAGCTGAAGACGCCGGAGCGGTTGGTCTCTGAAGGGTGATGCGTTCAGTCTGTGGGCTGGGATCGGCGGGAAGCGGATCCCAGCCCGGCGTCAGCCCAGGTCCGGCAGGGCAGGCGAGGTGGTTCATCACATCCACGATGTGGCGCACGTGATCACGCGAGATCTCACCCGTAGCAAACACTTCGGCAGTCACCGGCAATACCGGTGGCGCGACGTGTCCCGTCTGCTGCACGAATTCGCCGCAGTGGTGGGTGATCTTCACCCGCACCGATGCGTCGTAACGGGAGAGTCCGAGGGTGTGCCGCAGGAATGGCACCATCTTCCCGGCCCCGCTACGTGAATGCAGCGAACGCTCTCCCGCTTCGACAATCAGCGGAGTATCCAACGCGGCGAGTTGACGCTTGCAGGTTTCAATCCTCTGCATCAACGTCACAATGTCTTCATCGGAGAACCCCGACATCTTCCCACCCTGAATGGATTCCGACAGGGTCGAGACCGCGGCCGCCAGTTCAGCGATACCGCAGTCGTCGAGTGTCACCCCATTCGAATCCATGCCTCCATTTTATTCCCGCTTGATCGCTCAAGGAACCCGAAATGTCCAGTACGCCGGAGCTTTTCAGAATTGAATTGGTTAAATAGGTTGCGTCACAATCGGATCGGAAACCTCCTCCTCTTTCCGTGAACCGAATCGGGTGCGTCGAGGCCACCACATTCGCTCACCCAAATCGATCGCAAGCGCCGGCACCAAAACCGTCCGCACCACGAAGGTATCCAGCAGCACGCCGAACGCGACCGCGAACCCGATTTCCGCCGCGAAAACCAAAGGCAGCGTGAGCAATGCCGCGAACGTCCCGGCCAGCACCACACCCGCCGCGGTGATCGTTCCACTGGTGGTGCGCACCGCGATCACCGTTGCCGTAGCGGTGTCATGGTTCGCGGTCTCCTCGCGGATCCTGGCCATCAAGAAGATGCTGTAGTCGATTCCCAGACTGATCAGAAACACGAAGGCCCACAGCGGGAATGACGGGTCGGCTCCGGCGAAATCGAGCACCTTGTCGAACACCAGCGCGCTGACGCCGAGAGCGGCGGCCAGCGACAGGGCGACAGTGGCCAGAACCGCGGCGGGGGCCACCAAGGCGCGGAGCAGCAGCGCCATGATCACGAAGACGACGGACAAGACCAGGGGCACAACCACATTGCGGTCGTGGCGCGCGGATTCGAGGGTATCGAGCGCGACGGCGCTACTGCCGCCGACCATGGCATCAGGCACTGCGTGCACCGCGGAGCGGAGACGTTCGACGGTTGCGAACGCCGCATCGCTACCGGTGACATCGGCCGTCGTCACCGCCAAGTAGGCGAGGCCATCCGCGCGAACGGGAGCCGACACCGACACCACACCGGGCACCCCCGAAGCCAGGTCCCGCAGGCGAGCCGCATCCGTTGCCGGTCCGATGATCTGCACCGGGTCACCGGACCCGCCCGGGAAGTGTTCGAGCAGAACCTGTTCGCCGACCACGGCATCAGGGCGGTTTCGGAAGGTGTCCTGCGCCCGCAGTCCGGACGCGTGCAATCCGAACAACCCCAGGGAGAGGAACGCCAGCACCGCCGCGGTGACCTGCCAGACCCTTCGCGGACGGGAGGTGATCAAGCGTTCGAGGCGATTCCCTCGACGGCTTCCGGCCTGTTCGGGATCGCCGAAACGCGGTGCGGCGGGCCAGAATATCCACCGTCCGCACAGCACGAGCAGGGCCGGGTACAGGGTGGTGAGTACTGCGAAGCTGACCAGAACTCCCGTCGCCATCACCGGGCCCAGGCTCTTCGTCGAGTTCAGATCGGCCACCACCAGGCACAACAGGCTCACGGCGACGGTGATCGCACTCGCGGCGATCGCGGGTCCGGCGCGACGGATGGCCGTGGCCATGGCCACGTGACGATTCTCCGTGCGCCGCAACTCCTCTCGATAGCGCGCCGTGAGCAGCAGTGCGTAATCCGTGCCCGCGCCGAAGACCAGGACGGTCAGCAGGAATTCCGTGTCACTGTTGACCGTCAGGCCCGCGTGCGCCGCCAGAAGGTAGATCAGCCCCTGCGCGACCGTCAGGGCCACCCCCACGCACACCAGCGGCAGCAGCCACAGCACCGGGCTGCGGTAGGTGACCAGCAAGATCGCTATGACGATCGCGATGGTCACGTACAACAGCGTCGAGTTCACCGCGGAGAACGCGTCCGCCGAATCGGCCCCGTACCCCGCCGGCCCGGTGACGTGCACGCTCATCCCCGCATCGGAGACGATGTCGCGGATCGATCGCACCGCCGGCAGAGCGTCCGTGACTCCCTTGACGCCCACCGAGATCGGGACCACGACTTGGATCGCCTTGCCGTCCTCCGACTCCACGGGCTCCGGGACCGGACCATGCACCTGTGGCAGCGTCGCGAACCGCTGAGCGTCCGACTCCGCTCGCGCCCGCGCGGTGGAGCTCGACGCGTCGCCCCGGTCGTAGACGACCACCGCCGGGTACACATCGGACCCGATGAACTTCCCGGTCAGCTCGGAGACCTTCGTCGACTCGGCACTCTTCGGCAGCCAGGTGGTGGCGTCGTTCTTCTCCGCCCCGCCGAGCTTGCCCGCCAGACCACCGGTGGCGACGAGCGCCGCCACCCAGAAGACGATGGCGGCCAGAGCGATTCGCCGCAGAATCGGCGCAGATAGGAGGGATCGCACGGCTACTCGCCCTCCACCGGCACGGAGCGGGTGAGCTGATCGATCCGCTCGATGCGTCCGTCGGGGGACAGACGGCCGATCATGCACACTTCGGTGGCGGTCGGACCGGTTGTGCGGAGGGTCGCGAACATTGTGTAGTGGGCCGCGATGCTGTCACCGGACAGCAGGGCTCGATGGATGCGGACCCGGACGGATTCGGCGTTCTTGCGAGCGGGGCGGGCGTGGGCGATCAAGGACTGGCGGTTCAGGTGGAGCCCGTCGTTGCGGTAGTCGATGTCGGGGGTGAACCAGCGGTCGACCACGGTGGACGGGTCGTCGGGGCTGAACGCCATGTCGTGGGGGTAGGTGGTGAGGAACTCGTGCAGATCGGAGTCGTTTCGCATGCGGCCCACACTGCGGGGCGGCGCTCACAGCGAGTTCACATCGCGCTCACACGCATTCACTCGGCACTCACATCAATCGTGCTGCGTGTGAACCTCAGGTGTTCGAGCTGATTTCGCTCGCCGTCCGAAGACAGACTTCGACCGCAGCGAGGGCCTCGTCGCGCATGAGCACCCGGGCCCGTTCGTAAGCGGCAGTCGCGTGATCATCGCCGAGAGCGGCTGCCAATTCCGTTCGGAGTGCCACGATGTCGGGATAGCGGGCATCCGGGGCGCCACGCAAGGCGTGCCCGGCGCCCAGCGCCTCGGCCGATGCTTCGGCGGCCCCGGCCGCGAAGCACACCCGCGCGACGCCGACCGCCACCTCGGCAGCCAACGGCAGATCGCGGATGGCCACGGCATTCGCCCATGCGTCGGCGCAGTGGGTGGCGGCGGCGGCTGTCCTGCCCTCGGCCGCACGCAGCAAGCCCATTCGCAGCCCGAACATCGCCCGGTACGAGCGGTCCTCGCTCACGGCCAGCCCGAGATCGGACTCCACTCGCCGCAAACAGCGCGCCGACTCGGCCAGATCTCCATCGAACCGGGCGACATCCGCCGCGAGCAGCTGCGTCATGACGGTGTCCCCGGCGGACAAGGTCTCCTCGGCCAGCGCACTCAGATCGGTCCGCGCGGCCTCCACCTCACCCGAATGCAAGCGGATCATCACCAGCCACACCCGCAGTGCGACCGGCCTGCCCAGCTCCTCCGCCGCGACCAACGCCGACGCCATCGCCTCCTCGGCCCCGCCGAAATCCCCGAGCGCGGCCCGCGCGAACGCCAGATACGTCAACGCGGTGGACCAACCCCACCGCTCCCCGGCCTCCTCGAAACACTCCGCCGCCATCCGCAGATCCGCGTCCAACCGCGCTACCCCGGACTCATTGGCGTGCAGGAACGACCGCACCAACCAGAACATCCCCCGAGTCCACGCATCGGAATGACCCAGCCACGGCTCCACCACCCCGAGCCCCACATCGACTCGCTCGCCTGCCAACTCCACCAGCGCCAGAGCCAACTCCGCTGCCCCGTCCGCGGTCACCGATCCGTCCGAACCCGAAGCTGATTCCCCCGTCCAGCGGCGGATGTGGTCGGTGGCCGTGGTCAGTTCGGTGGCTTGGGCGGCGAGCAGGGAATGCAGTGCGAAGGCTGCGGCCAGTGGGGGATGGGGGTGGGTGGTCGGGAGTTCGAGGATCGGGCGTAGGAGGCGGACGGCGTCGGTGTGATTGGCGTGGAGGGCCCAGTACATGCCGAGGGCCGAGCCCAGGCGGGACGCGGTGTCGGTGTCGGCGGACTCCTGGGCGAAGCGGAGGGCGGCGATCAGGTGATCGTGGTGGGCGTCGAGGAGCCGGAGCCAGGGGAGTTGGGTGTGGCCGCGCAGGTGCGGGTGGGCGGCTTCGGCGAGGGCCAGGTGGTAGGCGGCGTGGGCGGATCTGGTCGAGTCCAGTTCGCCTCGGGCCGTGAGATGCTCGCGACCGTAGGCGCGGACCGACTCGAGCATTCGGTAGCGCGGTTGCGGTATGGGGAGGGCAGGGTCGGTGGTCAGGACGTCGACGAGCTGCAGCAGTGATTTGTCCAGCAGCGCTTCGATTTCGGACGTGGCCACGCCGAGCCCCTCGGCGGCAGCGGGGGTGAAGGGCGCGGGAAAGACCGACAGGCGGGCGAGGGCGGTGCGCTCCTCCTCGAGGAGAAGCTCCCAATCCCAATCCAATACGGCCCGCAGCGTGCGGTGGCGGGGGAGCGCGGTGCGGCTTCCGCCCGCCAGCACGGTGAATCGATCATCCAGTCGGTCACGAAGCACCGGCAGTGGCATGACCCGCAGCTTCGCGGCCGCGAGCTCCAACGCCAGAGGCAACCCGTCCAGGTGACGGCAGATCTCGGCGACCGTCTCGAGCACACCCTGCGTCGGCGCGAGATCAGCGCGGACCGCCGTCGCACGATCGAGGAACAGTCGAACCGACGGAAAATCCGCGACCTCGACCGAATCAGCCGGCGGCACCGCTAACGGCGCGGTCTCCCACAGCGTTTCCCCGCCGATCCCCAGCGGCTGACGACTCGTCGCGAGGATCCGCAGCGCCGGCACCCTCCC
Source organism: Nocardia sp. NPDC059764 (assembly GCF_042732555.1). Classification (NCBI taxonomy): domain Bacteria; kingdom Bacillati; phylum Actinomycetota; class Actinomycetes; order Mycobacteriales; family Nocardiaceae; genus Nocardia; species Nocardia sp. NPDC059764. Next base: position 7,093 of record NZ_JBHWHH010000098.1, on the reverse strand, counting down.
GAGCAGGTCCTCCACGAAGCGGGCCACCCCGTCGACGAGATGCTCGCAGTTGTCCAGCACCAGCAGCATCGGCGCAGTCGGCAACCCCTCCGCCAGCAGCCCCACCGGATCACCCCCGGAAGGCTCCGCCGTCCGCGACAACGCCACCCCCAGCGCCCCCGCCACAGCCTGCGGCAGATCCGAGGAATTACTCACCGCCGCCAATTCCACCAACCCAACGCCACCCGTGAATTGGCTGCCCGTCGCACGGTCAACCGGGCCCGCGACCTGCCCGCCCAGTTCTGCCGCCACGGCCACCGCCAGCCGCGTCTTCCCCGCACCACCCGGACCCACCAACGTGACCAGCCGCGAGTCTCCGACCCGCTTCACCACCTCGGTCCGGTCGTGCTCACGCCCGATGAAGCTCGTCAGCGGAACCCGGAGCCGCGCAGCCGGACTCGGGGCTGTGGTCCGGGTCGGCCGCTCACCTCGGACGAGTTTCAGGTGAAGGCCCGCAAGCTCGGGGCTGGGGTCCGTGCCGAGTTCGGTCGCGAGCAGGGTTCGGTACTGGTCGTACGAAGTCAGGGCTTCGGGTGTGCGGCCTGCGGCGTGGAGGGCCTGAATGTGGAGCAGGCGGGGGCGTTCTCGGAGGGGATGGGCGGTCAGGAGGCCGGTCAGCTCGGTGATGAGGAGGGGATCGCCGGGGCGGATGGAGAGTTCGGCGGCCAGCGCTGATTCGGTGGCGGTCAGGCGGAGTTCGTCGAGGTGGGTGGCGGCCGCGGCGGCGAATGGCAGGGCCGATACGTCGGTGAGGGCGGGGCCGCGCCAGAGGGAGAGGGCTTCGCGCAGTTGGGGAATGGCGGCCCGGTCACCGCGGTCGAGACGCAGAATGCCGCCGCGGACCAGGCGCTCGAAGCGGTAGGCGTCGACCGACAGGGCGGCGATGTCGAGGACGTAGCCGCCCGCGGCCGCGCGGAGCGGGATGTCGGCGGGCAGGGTGCGGCGGAGGCGGGAAACCAGCTCTTGCAGTGCGTGTTCGGGGCGCTTGGGCGCCGCTTCGGGCCACAGGTCGTCGATCAGGGTGGGGACGCTCACCGGGCGGCCGGGCTCCAGGGCGAGGCGAATCAGCAGGGCGCGCAGGCGGGTTCCCGGGATGGGGACGGGCCGGGCGTCGGCCGCTACTTCCAGCGGGCCCAGGATGGCGATGCGCACTCCGCGAGTGTGGCACGGCGGCACGTTCGGCTCGGATATTCGCTCGACCCCCCGAGCGGTCCGGTGACGTGCGCCGGTAGCGGTGTGGTCAGCCGCAGTTGGCGCTGGACAGCACGCGGGTTCGCTGGCGGCCTTCCTCCTCGGCACAGGCGGTGGCGCGGCGGCGGTTGCTGCGGACCGCGGCGCTGAAGAGCTGGTATTCGGCCGAGGGGACGCACACCTCCCGGTACGGATGTCGCTGGCCGACGCGGCGCTGTGGGCCCGGGATCACCACGCCGCGGCGTGGGTCGGGCCCGGTCTCCTGATCTCGCACCCACGACTTCAGGACGTGCGAATCGATACTGGGCAGGAATTCCACCGCACGATCCCATTCCAGGCCCTCCACCTGCATCGGATCGGCGACCGCGGTGACGACGACAGCGTATGCCGCACCGACGGAGTTGTCCGCCATTGGATCTACCCCCTTGTTCATGCTCGAGATCTCCGGCGTTGCGCGGGGAATGTTCAGGATACTTCGAAAGATCTTGCACTACTGAGTGTTTCGCTGTACCCGCAAGTGGATTGCGGGTACTGGCCAGTCCTCGGCTCCGGAACGGAGCAGGTGCCGCCGGAATTCGGGACCCGTGGCGAGGGTGACCGCGAGGCGCTCGCAGTGGCACGAATCACGCCTCCGTCGCGCCCAGGAATACCCCATCCACCCGCTATGTTCAAGTGGTTGCCATATCCACCAAATGTGGACGCGACCCGAGGAGGACCCGTGCAGTTCGGAATTTTCAGCGTCGGCGACGTGACGATGGACCCCACCACCGGCCGGACGCCCAGCGAGGCCGAGCGCATCCAGGCCATGGTCTCCATCGCCCTCGCGGCGGAGGAGGTCGGACTCGACGTGTTCGCCACCGGCGAGCACCACAACCCGCCCTTCGTGCCCTCCTCGCCGACCACCATGCTCGGCTATGTCGCCGCCAAGACCGAGAAGCTGGTGCTGTCCACCGCGACCACCCTGATCACCACCAACGATCCGGTGAAGATCGCCGAGGACTTCGCCATGCTGCAGCACCTGGCCGGCGGCCGCGTCGACCTCATGATGGGCCGCGGCAACACCGGACCCGTCTACCCGTGGTTCGGCAAGGACATCCGCGACGGGCTGCCGCTCGCCATCGAGAACTACCACCTGCTGCGCCGCCTGTGGCGCGAACAGCGCGTGGACTGGGAAGGCAAGTTCCGCACCCCGCTGCAGGGCTACACCTCCACCCCCGCGCCGCTGGACGGCACCCCGCCGTTCGTGTGGCACGGCTCCATCCGCTCGCCCGAGATCGCCGAGCAGGCCGCCTATTACGGTGACGGCTTCTTCCACAACAACATCTTCTGGGACATGCAGCACACCAAGCAGATGGTGACCCTGTACCGCCGCCGCTTCGAGCACTACGGGCACGGCGCGGCCGAACAGGCCATCGTCGGACTCGGCGGCCAGGTGTTCATGGCCGAGACCGAGGCCGAGGCCAAGAAGATCTTCCGGCCCTATTTCGACAACGCGCCCGTCTACGGACACGGCCCGTCGCTGGAGGACTTCACCGAACTGACCCCGCTCACCGTCGGCACCCCCGAACAGGTCATCGAACGCACCCTGGGCTTCGCCGACAATGTCGGCGACTACCAGCGCCAGCTGTTCCTGATGGACCACGCCGGTCTGCCGCTGGACATGGTGCTGCAGCAGATCGAGATCCTCGGCAAGGAGGTGGTCCCGGTGCTGCGCAAGGAGTTCGAGGCCCGCCGCCCCGCCGGCGTGCCCAGCGATCCGCCCACCCACGCGTCGCTGGTCGCCGCCGGCCCCGACGCCCCGCACCACCTGGTCGAGCCCGCCCGCGAGCGCGCGCTCGCCGAAAAGAACTGAGGCCGAGCATGAGTCGCTCATTGGTAGTCCTGACCGCCGGGCTCTCGCAGCCCTCCTCCACCCGGCTGCTCGCCGACCAGCTCGCCGCCGCGGTCTCCGCGGCGGTGGGCGGGCGCGGGGAGAGCGTCGACGTCGAGGTGATCGAACTGCGGGAACTGGCAGGCGATCTCGCCACCACCCTGACCACCGGCGGGCTGCCCACGCCCGCCGTGGCCGCGGCCCGGCAGAAAGTCTCCGACGCCGACGGGATCATCGCGGTCACCCCGGTGTTCACCGCCAGCTACAGCGGACTGTTCAAGATGTTCATCGACGTCCTGGACACCGACTCGCTCAACGGCATGCCGGTGCTGATCGCCGCCACCGCGGGCACCGCCCGGCATTCGCTGGTGCTCGATCACGCGCTGCGGCCGCTGTTCACCTACCTGCGGGCCGTGGTCGTCCCCACCGGCGTGTTCGCCGCCACCGAGGACTTCGGCTCCACCGGACTCGCCGAGCGCGTGCACCGGGCGGCGTCCGAACTCGCCCAGCAGATCGTCGCCGCACCCACCGCGGTGCAGGGCTTCCTGCAGGACGAGCCGGTCCGGCACCGCAACTCCGGCAATGGCGTCGGCGCGGTCCGGCCGTTCGCCGAACTGCTGGCCGGGCACGCCGGCGACGGGCGGTAACGCACTGATAGCTGAGTAGCATGAGCGGATGGCTCAGGACATTCTTCCCGCCATCCCGCTCGACTCATGGCGGCCCACCAAGGAAACCCTGCACCGCTACGCCCAGATCATCGGCAAGGTCGCCTTGGCCAAGGGCATCCGCCGCAACCACTGGTGGCACATGACCTACCGGCTCACCGCCCGCGGCTGGACCACCGTCCCCCTCGGCAGCGCCACCGACGGCCCGGTCTTCACCTGCTCCTTCGACTTCTTCGACCACGTGCTGCGGGTCTGCAACGACCGCGGCACGCAGGAGGAGGTGCCGCTCACCGGCCAGTCGGTGGCCAGCTTCTACGTCGAGACCATGAACGCGCTGCGCAACCTCGACATCGACGTGGTGATCGCCCACCCCACCCCCTTCGACCTGCCCGACCACGGCCGCCCTTTCGACCAGGACGATCAGCACCACACCTACAACCCCGCCGCCGCGCAACGCGCCTTCCACGTGCAGAGCCAGGTCGGACGCATCCTGGAACAGTTCAGCGCCACCTACTCCGGCAAGATCAGCCCCGTCCAGATCTTCTGGCACACCTTCGATCTGGCCGTGCAGCGCTTCTCCGACCGCAAGATCGTCATGCCCGACACCGTCGACCCGGTCACCCGCGAGGCCTACTCCCGCGAGGTGATCAGCGCCGGATTCTGGTTCGGTGACGACAAGGTCCCGGCCCCCACCTTCTACTCCTACACCGCGCCCGAACCCGCCGGGCTCAGCGACAAACCCCTGCGCCCCGAACAAGCCTGCTGGGTGGCGTCCGGCTCCGGGCACAGCGCCTACCTGTCCTACGACGACGTCCGCGCCACCGCCGACCCCGTCGCCACCGCACTGGACTTCTTCCAATCCGCATATGAGTCCGGATCGAGTCTCGCGGGCTGGGACGCTGTCGGTTTGGCCTGCAACAATGGCATCACCGATCCGGTGCTCACCACGCCGCGGCTGGGCTGGCCGGAATAACCCGATGCCTCGAACCGTCTCTCACACATAGTGTGTCGAGTGGGAGAAAAGGGGTCCAGATGCGTGAGGAACGCGTACCGAATCCGACGCTGACCGCCTACCGGGAAACCACCTTCGTCGCCGGGCCCAGCACCCGCGTCGGGCTGATGGGCGCCCTGGTCCTGGGCAGCGTGATCCTGGTCTGGGCCGCCGAACGAGCCTCCCGCGAAGGCGACGACCACGGCTGGTTCATCGCCGTCTCGGTCGCCGGGCTGTTCGTGGCGCGCGGGCTCTACCTGCGCCGGCCCATCACGCTGCCCCACCTCACCGGCGCGGCCATGACCCTGGTCGTCTCCAACTTCGCCTACCGCACCGAGCACCCCGGGGTCGGATTCGTGTTCCTCGCGGTCAGCGGCGCGATCCTGGTGCTGCCGCAGGGCAGCAAGCCGCAACCCGAACAGCTACCCCGGGTGGCCGAACTGGTTCGGCGCAGCTCCCGGGACCCGCTCGCGCCGTTCGCGCTGCACTCGTCCAAGACCTACTTCTTCGACGACGCGGGCTCCGCGGCGCTGGCCTATCGGGCCCGGCTCGGCATCGCCGTCGTCTCCGGCGACCCGCTCGGCGACCCCGCGCGGTTCCCGGCACTGCTCACCGAGTTCTCGCTGTTCGCGGGCGGCCACGGCTGGCGCATCGCGGTGCTCGGGGCCAGTCCCGAGGTCAGCGAGCTGTGGCAGCGGCGGGCCGTCGACCACCGCGGGCTGCGCGCCATCTCCGTGGGCCGCGACGTGGTCATCGACGTCGACCATTTCGACCTGGTGGGCCGCAAGTTCCGCAATCTGCGCCAGGCCGTCAGCCGCACCAGGAACTACGGCGTCACCACCGAGATCCTGCCCGAGGTCGCGCTCACCGAACCGCAGCGCGAAACCCTGCTGTCCATCGTCGACGAATGGGGGACCGGGCGGCAGACCCGCGGCTTCTCCATGATCCTCGACCACCTGCTCGACGGACGGCACCCGGGCATGCTGGTGGTGATGGCCCGGGACGCCGACGGACAGGTGGTCGGGTTCCAGCGCTACGGGACCTCCGGCAACGGCCAGGACCTCAGCCTGGATGTGCCGTGGCGGCGGCGCGACGCACCCAACGGGCTCGACGAACGCATGATCGTGGACCTGGTGGACTACGCGCGCGACCACGGGATCAAGCGAATCTCGCTGGCGTTCGCGGCGTTTCCGGAGATCTTCGCCGACAAGCACCGGTCACGGACCATGCAGGCGGTGTATCTCGCGGTGCGCCTGGGAGATCCGCTGATCCGGCTGGAATCGCTGTACCGATTCCTGCGCAAGTTCAACGCGTTCGGCGATCAGCGGTACGTGCTGATCCGGTGGCGCGAGGTGCTGATCGCGGCGCTGGCACTGCTCTCCCTGGAGTTCGTGCCGCACCGCAAACAGTACTGACCAAACCCCGAGGGCCGCGGCCGTTCTCAGCTCAGGAAGTCGACCAGTGTTCTCGAGAACGCTGGGTCGGCGCCCAGGCTCATCCAGTTGGCAGTGGTGTCGGCCACGAACCGGCGTCAGCCCATCCGGGCCATGATCGCGCGCGGCAGCACCGGCATCACCAGACCCAGTACCCGCCACGGCCATTCGGGCACCGAGGCCCGCACGGTCTCCCGCTCGATGGCGGCGACCATCGAATGCACGCCCTTGTCCAGCGGCACAACCAGTTTCGCGTCCCCGGCCTTGGCGGACATGTCGGTGGCGATGAACCCCGGCTGCACGGTGGTGACCTTGATCGGGGTGCCGCGCAGCTCGATGGCCAGCCCCTCGCCCAGCGCGGTCACGCCCGCCTTGCTGGCCGCGTAGGCCGCCTTCTTACCGGGCAGCCCGCGCACCGCGCTCATGGACGAGATGAGCACCAGGTGACCGGCGTTCTCGCGGCGGAAGATGCTCATGGCGGCTTCGGCCTGGGCCAGGGCGCTCACGAAATTCGTGGTGGCGGTGGCCAGATTGGCGTCGGCGCGGCCGGTGCCCAGGCGCGCGCCCTTGCCGATCCCGGCATTGACGATGATCCGGTCCAGCCCGCCGAGCTCCTCGCGCAGCTCCTCGAACACCTTCGGGACGGCCGCGTGGTCATCGACGTCCAGGCCGCGGACCGCGACCGTGATGCCCGGGTGCGCGGCCAGCAGCTCCGCGCGCAGCGCCTCCAGATTCGAGACCCGCCGGGCGCACAGCGCCAGATCGCGCCCGCGGCTCGCGAACTCGCGGGCCATGCCCGCGCCCAGTCCGGAGCTCGCGCCGGTGATGAGAATCCGCTGCCTGGTCATGCGCTCACCCTAGTGATCCGGCCGCGCTCGTGCGGGGTACCGGCACGAGCCGATAC
>NZ_JBHWHH010000097.1:0-27967 GCF_042732555.1 Nocardia sp. NPDC059764 | reverse complement strand
CAGGTGAGCGCGGCATTGAAGGCCGGGTAGATGAACGACATGAGCACGCCGATGACGACCGCGGCGCACGCGGTGAGGATGGGCACCAGGCGGCGGCCGGAGAAGAAGCCGAGGTAGTCGGGCAGCTGGGTGCGGTGAAAGCGGGTCCACAGCGAGGCCGCGGTCAGACCCATGACGATGCCGCCGAGGACGCCGAAGTTCACCAGTTGCGAGGCCTTGGCGGTGGCCATGTCGGCCACGATGGGGCAATCCCAGTTCGCCGCACGGAACAACCAGCCCAGGACCGGACCACAGCTACCATCCAGCACCACCGGCGACATGGCCTTGAGGACACCGGTGAAGGCGAGGTATCCGACCACCGCGGCCAGTGCCGTGGACCCGTCGGACTTCTTCGCCCAGCCGATGGCGATACCCACCGCGAACAGCAGCGGAAGGTTGTCGATGAGCGTCCCGCCCGCGCCCGCGAGGACCGCGGCGACCGAGTGCAGGGGCGAGAATCGGCCGAGCATGTCGTCCTGTCCCAGCCTCAACAACAGGCCCGCGGCAGGTAGCGTGGCAATCGGCAGCATCAAGCTGCGGCCGAGCTTCTGCAGTCCGGATAGATCGAGCTTCTTACGAGAGCTCTCGGCGGCGGAATCGGCCATGGCGGGTCCTCAGATCAGTTAGCGTCACTGGTTATAACCAGACATATACTGGTTATAACCAGTTCTGTCTACTCGACACGCACGGAGGAAATATGTCGAAAGCGAATCAGATCGTCGCGGGCCTGGGTGGCGCGGACAATATCGTCGAGGTGGAAGGCTGCATCACCCGTTTGCGCGTGGAGGTCAAGGACGCGGGCAAGGTCGACGACAAGGCGCTCAAGGCCGCCGGCGCGCACGGCGTCGTGAAGATGGGCGACGCGGTGCAGGTCGTCGTCGGACCCACCGCCGACGCGCTCGCCGAAGACATCAACGACATGATCTGACCGCCATGCGCACCGAGATTCTCGCGCCGCTCGCCGGCCGCTCCATGCCCCTGTCCGAGGTCCCCGATCCGGTCTTCTCCGCGGAGATGGTGGGCGCGGGCGCGGCCATCGAACCCCCCGACACCGATGCCGCCACCACCGTGGTCGCCCCGGTCGCCGGATCGATCGTGAAACTGCACCCGCACGCGGCGGTCATCGTGACCGCCGACGGCACCGGCGTACTGCTGCACGTCGGCATCGACACCGTCGGCAAGCCGGATCTGTTCGAGGTCAAGGCCGCCGAGGGCGATCGGGTCGAGGTGGGCGATCCGCTGATCACCTTCTCCCCCAACGCGGTTCGACGCCTGGGCCTGAGCGCCTCGGTGCCGGTGGTGGTCATGGACAGCACCCCCGGTTCGGCCCGCGGGGTCGTCGCCGGTGAGATCGCGACGGGCGCGGTCCTTTTCACCATCTGATCCCGTAACGACACGAGCCGCTGTCCCGGATGGGGCAGCGGCTCAGTCGTTTCCGGGCGTCGGGCGGCTAGGCGTCCTCCGCCGAGACGGTCATGTACACCTGGTAGCGGTCGGCCCGGTACCAGGACTGCGCGTGTTCGACGGCCCGATCACGCGAGTACGAGATCCGGTCGAAAGCCAGGAGCGGGGAACCGGTTTCGGTGCCCAGCCAGCCCGCGTGCCGTTCGTCGGCGGCCACCGCGCGCACACTCTGCTCGGCCCGGTCGATCGGGCAGTCGTACTCCCGCGAGAACAACGCGTACAGCGATTGCGTCAGTTCGTGATCCAGCAGGTCCGGCAGCAGATCGACGCGGTACCAGCCGTCGTCGATCGACATGGGCAGGCCGTCGGCCAGCCGCAGCCGGACCAGGTGATAGGCCTTGGTGTTCGCCGCCAGCCCCAGCGCGCTCGCCGAAGCGGCGGGCGGCACCGCGTAATCGGTGTGCAGGACCACGGTGCCGGGGGTGCGGCCCAGGCGGCGCATGTCGTCGGTGAACGACGCCATGTGCAGCCGCGATCGGGCCACCCGTTCGGCCACGAAGGTGCCCTTGCCGGGGACGCGGGTGATGACGCCCTCGGATTCGAGCTGGCCCAGCACCTCGCGCACGGTCATGCGGCTGACGCGGTAGTCGTCGCAGAGCTGGCGTTCGCTGGGCAGCATCTCACCGGGACGCAGGGTGGCGCACAGGGTGGTGAGGGCCGACCGCAACTGTGCCTGCTTGGTCACCCGACCCGGCACGTCGTTCCGGTTCTTTCCGCCCCCGCCTGCTGCGGGCGCGGTCATTTCTCGTTGCGCGCCTTGGGGAATCGCTTCTGACGCGCGACCCAACCCGCCATCTTGGCCCAGTGCCCCTTCGCGGGGGTCACCTTGGAGATCAGCTCGCGGTCCCATTCGTCGGCCTCGGTCAGGCCGTCGACGGTCTCGACGAGGGCCTTGGCGGCCTCCAGCGAGCCGACGACCCGGTCACCCATCACGCCGTCGGCGCCGACGAGGGTGACACGGACGCCGATGCGGCCGATGGGCTGCAGCACCGCGGTCGCGGAGCCGCCGTGCTCGGCGACGAATCCCTTGACGGAATCCACGACGGACGGCGACAGCTTCTCGGGTGCCGGGGCGGCGGTAGCGCTCATGTGTCGCAGTTTACCCACCGGTAAATCAGCGTCCATGGACCGCCGTGCATGTCACACTCGGCGTGCCGCCGCGCATGCCGATTCCGGCCCGGTGTCAGACTGGTCGGCATGCGCGCCATCCAGGTTTCCGAGCACGGCGGTCCCGAGGTCCTGCGGCTGGTGGAGGTGCCCAACCCACAGGCGGGTCCCGGGCAGCTGCTGGTGCGGACGCAGGCCATCGGAATCAACTTCATCGACACCTACATTCGGACCGGGCGCTACCCGCAGCCGGTGCCCTACATCCCGGGCGCCGAGGGCAGCGGCGTGGTGGAGGCCATCGGGGACGGCGTCACCGACTTCCGGGTCGGGGACCGGGTGGCGTGGGCGGCCGCGCCGGGCAGTTACGCCGAACTGGTGGCCGTGCCTGCGGCCGTGGCGATTCCGGTGCCCGACGGGGTGGACGCGCCGGTGGCCGCGTCGGCGCTGTTGCAGGGCATGACCGCGCACTACCTGATCGAGTCGATCTACAAGCCCGAGCCGGGCGAGACGGTCCTCGTGCACGCGGGCGCGGGCGGGGTCGGGCTGATCCTGACCCAGCTGCTGAGCGCGCGCGGGGTGCGGGTGATCACCACGGTGTCGACCGACGACAAGGAGAAGCTGTCGCGCGAGGCCGGGGCCGCCGAGGTGCTGCGCTACGACGAGGACATCGCCGCGCGCGCCCGCGAACTCACCGGTGGGGAGGGCGTGGCCGCGGCCTACGACGGGGTCGGCGCGTCCACCTTCGAATTCAGCTTGGCCGCGACCCGGATCCGGGGCATGGTGGCGCTGTTCGGCGGGGCCAGCGGGCCGGTGCCGCCGTTCGATCTGCAGCGGCTCAACCCGCTGGGCTCCCTGTTCGTGACCCGGCCGACGCTGGTGCACTACACCCGCGATCGGGCCGAATTGCTCTGGCGGGCAGGCGATATCATGGACGCCATCGCCGCGGGGACGCTGCGGGTACGGGTGGGCGGCAGCTATGCGCTCGCCGACGCCGAGCAGGCGCATCGGGACCTGGAGGGTCGCCGGACCACGGGCTCGATCGTGCTGGTGCCCTGAGGTTTTCGTCAGTCGGGATCGCGGCCGGTGAGGCCGCGGTAGACGAATCGGGTGAGGGCGTCCACGGCCTGCTCGTCGGTGAGCGCCAGGCCGCCCTCCTCCACCGCCTGCAGCAGGCCCGTCGCCGAGGCGAACATCATGGACAGGCTCGCGTCGGCGGAGCCGGGTAGGCGCGGGCCCGCCGGGCCGAATCCGTCGAGATGGTCGGCCACCTCGTCGCGCTGCTCGGTCGCGAAACGCGTTGCGATGCGGGCGAAGTCGTCGTTGACCAGGGCGGCCTGCTGGACGGCGCGCAGCACCGGCCAGTTCTTGCGGGCAAAGGCCCAGTAGCTCGCAATGTGGTAGCGCACCGCGGCCGGATCGGTGAAGTCGGCGATGTGCGCGGGATCGGCGGCGGAGACGTCGCTCTCGTCGGCCAGGTCCTTCAACAGCGCTTGGAGCAGTTCTTCCTTGCTCGCGAAGTGGTTGTAGAACGAGCCCGCGGCACGATCGGCCGCGGCGGTGATGTCGGTGATCTTCGTGTTCAGGTAGCCGCGCTCGGCGAACAGCCGCTGGGCAGCGGCTTTGAGCGCCTGCTCGGTCTCGGCCGACCTCTGACTGCGGCGTGCTGCCACGATCCACCTCCTTGACAGCGGAAGGTACCACCCAGAATACTGAATCTACGTTCAGTGAATGTGTATTCAGTATTGGAGTTGTCATGAATCCGCAGGTCATCATTGCCGGAGCCGGGCCGACCGGACTCACTCTCGCCATCGATCTGGCGCGTCGCGGAGTGGCGGTGCGCATCGTGGACCGCGCCGCGGAGTTCTTCGCCGGATCGCGCGGGGACGGGTTGCAGCCGCGCACCCTCGAGGTTTTCGACGATCTCGGCGTCCTCGACGCGGTGCTGGCCCAGGGCGCGCCGCAGGCCCCGCTACTGGTCCACCTGGACGGGGAGTTCGTGATGGAGCGGCGGATGAGCGTCTGGCGCGAGCCCAGCGCCGATGTGCCGCACCCGAATCCGTGGGTGCTCGCCCAGGCCGACACCGAACGGGTGCTGCGCGAGCGACTGGCGGAGTTCGGGGTGCGGGTCGAATCCGGCACGGCGCTGGTCGATTTCAGCGTCGACGCGGACGCGGTGACGGTGACGCTGGAGCACGACGGCGTGACCGAGCAGGTACGGGCCGGGTACCTGGTGGGGGCGGACGGCGGTCGCAGCACCGTGCGCAAGGCGCTCGAGATCGCGTTCGAGGGCGTCACCGACGAATCGATTCGCCTGCTGCTCGGGGATGTGCGCGCGGACACCCTCGACCATTCCGTGGGCTACTGGTTCGCCGATTCCGGCTCCCCCATGGACGGAATCGCGTTGATGCCCTTGCCCGGCGGGCGGAAGTTCCAGTTCGCGACCGGACTCGACGCCGACTCCGGGACCGGTCTGGAGGTATTGCAGGAGCACGTGACGCGCCGGTCCCGCCGCGACGACATCGTGCTCAGCGACCTGAGCTGGTCGACGGTGTGGCGGCCGAATGTCCGTCTGGCGCAGCGGTATCGGTTCGGGCGGGTGTTCCTGGCCGGAGACGCGGCGCACGTGCATCCGCCGACCGGCGGGCAGGGACTCAATACCGGCGTTCAGGACGCCTACAACCTCGGCTGGAAACTCGCGGCCGCGCTGCGCGATCCGGGGGCCGCGACCGAGGCCCTGCTCGACAGCTACGAGACCGAGCGGCGGGCGGTGGCCGCGCGGGTGCTGGGCCTGAGTGCCGAGCTGCTCGACAAGACGGTGAAGGGCGATCCGGACGCCATGGATCGGGAGGGCACCCATCAGCTCGACATCAGTTATCGGGACGCTCAGGACAATTCGCCCGGAGTGCGGTCCGGGGACCGCGCACCGGACGCACCGCTGACCGACGCGAACGGCAAGACCGTCCGATTGTTCGACCTGTTCCGTGGTCCGCACGCCACCCTGCTCGCGTTCGGGCGGGACACGACCGGCGATCCGGACCACTCCCTCGCGACCGACCTGCGGACCGTACGCCTGGTCGGAACCGAAACCGCGCTGGTCGAAGGCGAATTCAGCGATGCCGAGGGGCATGCGCGCCGCGCTTACGACGCCGCCGACGGCACCTGGGTGATCGTCCGCCCCGACGGACATCTCGGCGCTGCCGGCACCGCTACCGCGCGGTAGCGCACGCGTCCCGGGTTCCCGGCTCCGAGCTGTGCACCCCTGGGAACCCGGGAGCCGCGTGAACCGTGCAGAATGATCATGCTGCCGCGCAAGACGATTCGCCCGGACCGAACATTTTCGGCCACGCGAGGGAGTCGCGACCCCGTAAGGTGGTCGCGGCGAGGGTTCGGGCGGCCGGCAGGTAGAGGCGCATCGGTCAGAGGTGGTCTGGGATGTTGGTGAAGGTCCGTAACGACGACCCGTCGCGGCTGTCGAGCACCGAGCGCACCGTGGTGAACTGGCTCAAATCCTGGAGCGGCCCGCACGCCGTGCCCGGAATCGCCGTGGTGCAGTGCCAGGACGCCGATGTGGTGGTGTGGACGCCGCAGACCTGTGTGGTGGTCGGGGTGCACGGATTCACCGAGCGGGTCACCGGGACGCTGTCGTGCGCGCAGGACGAGCCGTGGACCGTGGACGGGGAACCCGCGCCGATCGACGGCGACGGCGATCCGCTCGACGGGGTGCACCGTCAGACCATGGACCTGGCCGGGCAATTGCGGTCGGCCCCCGGCCGGGAGACGGTGCCGGTCAGTGGGCTGGTGCTGCTGGTTCCGCAGCTGGGCAGCCGGGTCAAGCTGGAAAAGGGCGATCTGCCAACGGGTATAGACGTACTCATCGGTGATGGCCCGTCCTCCCTGCGCGCCTATTTCACATCGCTCGCCGAGGGCGCGCCGGCGTCGTGGGACGCCGCGCAGGTCGGACAGGCGCTGGGCGCGCTCGGGTTCGCCGCCGCCGCAACCTATTCCGACCTGGTGTCGGAGGGCTTCCCGGTGCCGGACTCCGCGCGCGACGCACCACTGCCGTTCGCGAACCGGCCCACCGAGGTGATGGTTCCCTCGGTGCCGCCGGCCGGTTCGAACCCGGAGGAGAACAGACCCCCGCTGTCCAAGCGGGAACCGGGCGCCACCGGGCACGGCAGCGCCGAATCACGTAGTGGCTCCTCGAGCACACCCCGGCCGGGCGATCGACCTGTGGCGCAGCAGGAACCGGCCGCCGGGCGCGGTCCCGGCGTCGGCGCCGCCATCGCGGGCGCGACCTCCGCCACCGCCGCCGAGCGGGCTTACCGCGCGCTCGCGGGCACCTCGGAACCCCAGCCGGTACCCGGCCGCACCCCGCCGCCCCCGACGCCCATTCCGGGCGCGGCCCAGGCCGGACGACCGGCGGCACCGCCGCAGGCCCGGCCACCGGCGCCGCAGCCTCGGCCGGGCCTCGGCCCAGGCCCCCGAACCCGGCCCGAACCCGCCCAGTCCGCGTCCCCGCAATGGTCGGTGCCGACCGCTCAGCAGGAACGCGACCGGTTCCCTGTCTGGAACGAGCCCCAGCCGAGCGGGGACGGCCGCAAACGCCGCCGCGACCTGCCGATCCTCGGCGGACTGCTGCTGGCTGTGGTGATTCTCTTGATCGCCGTCGCCTGCGTGGGCGGCGGCAGCACGCCGACGAAGTCGCCGGACAAGCAGCCGCAGCCGACGCATTCGTCCGTCGTCGACACGCCCCCCTCAGGGCGCTCGGTCGATCCCACGCTGCCACATACGACCGTTCCTCCGGCCTGCTTCCCATTGCAGCCTTGCCGCTGAGCCCGGATGTCGTTGTGCGGCACTACGGCAGACGAGAGAACTCGAGACCGGACACCGTGCCGACGACCGGCGAGCCGTTCGCCGGCGTGACGCATGACCCCTGACGCGCCCGTCGCCGATTCGAATGGACCAGCGCCCGGAATCACTCGGTGCGAGTGCCCGCCGCGGCACGCCACTGGCTGGGCGTGCAACCGTGGCGTTGCCGGAACCAGCGGGTGAAGTTCGCCGGGGCGGAGAAGGCGAGGAGTTCGGCGATCTCGGTGAGGGTGTGGCGACGGTTGGCGACCAGGTGCCGGGCCAGTTCGGCGCGGGTGGAATCGACCAGGGTGGTGAAGGTCTCGCCTTCGGCGGCGAGGTGGCGGTGGATGGTGCGGCGGTCCACGCCGAGGCTGCGCGCGACCTGGTCGGCCGAACAGCGGCCGGTGGGCAGCAGCAGTTCGATGAGTTCGCGGACCCGGTCGAGGGTGGTCGTGGTGCGGGCGTCGGGTGTCGAGTCGAGCAACTGCTGGGCGTAGGCCCGCAGCTGCGGGTCGGACATCACGTTCGGCGCGTCGAGATCGGTGGCGTAGGTGAGGATCCCGTTGAAGTCGGCGTCGAAGACGAGGTGTGAGCCGAGCACGCGGTGATGGGTGCGGCGATCACGGGGCGCGGGATGGCTGAACCGCACTTCCAGTGGCTGCCATTCACTTCCGAGGAATCCGCGTAGCAGTCCGTGCAGCACGCCGACCGCCAGCTCGATGGCTTGGCGGGTGCTGCCGGGACCACCCAGGTCGAGGGCCAGGCGGATGGTGGCGATGCCGTTGTCCTCCGTGAGCCGGGTGCGCAAGGCCTCGTTGTACATGTTCTCGTGGCGCGACAGGACCCGCAGTGCGCCACGGACATCGGGCTCGTCGCGGATCACCAGGCTCAGCGGGCCGAGATTGGCGAACCGGCGGCGCTCGGCCAGCAGCAGTCCGAAATCCTCGTTCCCGCTGGCGATCGCGGAGCGTTCGAGCAGGTCGGCGATGGCGGCGGCGGGGACCCAGCGGTCCTGCAGGCTCAAGCTGGCCGGATCCAGACCACCCGCGCGGATCAGTGCGACCGGGTCGAGTCCCAGCGATTGACCGAGCTCGACATACCTGTGCAGCGCGGCGTAGCGGGCCAGTGGCCTCAACGCATCCTCCCGAAAATGTCCCGAGACGAACAAAAATCTGTCCCGACAGGATAAGCATCCGGTCATCATCCGGCTTAGTGTGGGTTCCATCACAGCGACGGTGACCAGCGGAGAGGAGGCACAACGTGATCGGCGAGCGTACCCGGCACGGCCTCCCGCTGACACCTCGCACTCGATAGCCCGATCCCAGCGCGCCCGCCCACCGAGGCACGGCGACCGTGGATCGGACATCCGTTCACCGGATCCGAACACGGCCGCGCCCAGTCGGGGTGCGGCCACGTCGAAGAGGAGATTTGTTGTGGCACAGGCTGTTCGCTTCTACGAGACCGGCGGCCCGGAGGTCCTGCGCTGGGAAGAGGTCACGGTGGGCGAGCCCGGCCCCGGCGAGGTGCGCATCCGCCACGAGGCGGTCGGACTGAACTTCGCGGACACCTATTTCCGCAGCGGCCTGTACCCGGCCGCCTTGCCGGCGGGCATGGGTGTCGAGGCCGCGGGTGTGATCGAGGCTGTCGGCCCCGGGGTCGACGGATTCCGGCCCGGCGATCGGGTCACCTATACCGGCAGCCCGCTGGGCGCCTACAGCACCGAGCGGGTGATGTCCGCCGAGCATCTGATCGCGATCCCGGACGAGATCGGCTGCGATGTGGCAGCGGCGATGACCATGCGCGGGCTGACCACGGCCTACCTGCTGCGGCGCATCCACCCGTTGAACGCCGGGGACACGGTGCTGTTGCACGCCGCCGCGGGCGGCGTCGGATTGATCTTCACACAATGGGCGAAGCTGTTGGGGCTCACCGTGATCGGGACCGTGTCGAGCGAGGAGAAGGCCGAGATCGCCCGAGCGCACGGCTGCGATCACGTGGTGCTCTACACCCGCGAGGACGTCGCCGCCCGGGTCCGGGAGATCACGGGCGGCGCGGGCGTGCCCGTGGTGTACGACAGCATCGGCAAGACCACCTTCGACGCGTCGCTGGATTCGCTGGCGCGGCGCGGGCTGCTGGTGTGCTTCGGCACCGCTTCGGGCCCGACGCCGCCGATCGAGGCCATGCGTCTGGCGGTCAAGGGCTCGCTGTTCGTGACCCGTCCGGCCCTGGCCGACTACATCGCCGATCCCGCCGAGCGCGCCGAACTGGCCGGGGAGCTGTTCTCCCACGTCGCGGCCGGACGCATCCGCATCGAGATCAATCAGCGCTACGAGCTGCCCGACGCGGTGCGCGCACATCGCGACCTGGAGTCCGGACGCAGCATCGGCTCCTCGGTCTTCACGCTCTGATCACCCGGCCCTCAGGGCTCATCGTTTGGAGGAACTCATGACAACCATTGCCCCACTGCCGAATTCGACAATGCGCGGCGCGATCGGCGTGCAGCCGCTGACCTGTTCGATCGGCGCCGAACTGTTCGGCGTCGACCTCGCGCGGGCGGCGCACGACGACGCGCTGTTCGCCGAGCTGCGCGCCCTGCTGCTGGAATACAAGGTGCTGTTCGTCCGTGATCAGGACATCAGCCGCGCCGATCATGTCGCTCTCGCTCAGCGTTTCGGCCCGCTCGAGGACCATCCCGTGGCGGGCAGCGATCCCGACCATCCGGGACTGGTCCGCATCTACAAGGACCTCGACAGCCCGCCCGAGCACTACGAGAACGCCTACCACTGCGACGCCACCTGGCGGGTGAACCCGCCCATGGGCGCGATCCTGCGCTGCGTGGAAACGCCGCCAGTGGGCGGCGACACCATCTGGGTGAACATGGTCGAGGCCTATCGGCGACTGCCCGAGGACGTGCGGGACCGCATTCGAGGGCTGCGCGCGCGCCACAGCATCGAGTCCAGCTTCGGCGCGCGGATGCCGATGGATCAGCGCCACCAACTGGCGCAGCGCTTCCCCGACGCCGAACACCCCGTGGTACGCACCCATCCCGAGACCGGTGAGCAGATCCTGTTCGTCAACTCCTTCACCACCCACCTGGTGAACTACCACACCTCCGAGCACGTGCGTTTCGGCGCGGACTACGCGCCCGGCGCCGCCGAGCTGCTGCACTACCTGATGCGGCAGGCCACCATCCCCGAATACCAGGTGAGGTGGCGATGGACGAAGAACAGCTTCGCCATCTGGGACAACCGCTGCACGCAGCACTACGCCGTCCAGGACTACTGGCCCGCGGTCCGCAAGATGGAGCGCGCCGGGATCATCGGCGACGCAACCTTCTGAAATCTCTTCACTCCCAACCCTATTCGATTCTCGATCGGAGTAATTCCATGCATTTCCACGATGATTCGCTGTTCCCGGAGAACCAGGAGAAACTGGTCATCACCGTGGCCCCCTACGGTCCCGAATGGGAACTCGACGACTTCCGCGAGGACCTGCCGCTGACCATGGACGAGCACGTGCAGGCCGCGGTGGACTGTTACGAGGCCGGGGCCACCGTGCTGCACATTCACGTGCGCGAACTCGACGGCAAGGGCTCCAAGCGGCTCTCGAAGTTCAACGAACTGCTGGGCCGGCTGCGCGAGGCGGTACCGGAGATGATCCTGCAGGTCGGCGGCTCCATCTCATTCGCGCCGGAAGGCGAGGGCGCGGACGCGAAATGGCTGTCCGACGACGCCCGCCACCTGCTCGCCGAACTGGATCCGGCGCCGGACCAGGTGACCATCGCCATCAACACCAGCCAGATGAACATCGTCGAGCTGATGACCGACGACGACATCGCCGGCACCTCCTTCACCCGCCCCGAGGTGTACGACGCCTACCGGGAGATGGTCGTCCCGGCCGGTCCCGCATGGGTCGAGGAGCATCTGAAGCGGTTGCAGGCCAAGGGTATTCAGCCGCACTTCCAGCTTTCCAGCATTCCGCAGCTGGAGACGGTGGAGCGGTTGATCCGCCGCGGCGTCTACACCGGCCCGCTCATGCTGACCTGGGTCGCCATCGGCGGCGGCTTCGACGGACCCAACCCTTACAACATGATGGAGTTCGTCCGCCGCGTCCCCGACGGCGCCGTGCTGACCCTCGAGACACTGATGCGCAGCTGCCTGCCGGTCAACACGATGGCCATCGCCATGGGCCTGCACGCCCGCTGCGGCAACGAGGACACCCTGTGGGGCCGCAAGGGCGAGAAGATGACCTCGGTGCAGCAGGTGCGACAGCTGGTCCGCATCGCCGGGGAACTGGGCCGCGAGGTCGCCACCGGCAAGGAAGCCCGCCAGATCTACAAGCTCGACGAGCGCTACGGCAGCGCCGAGGAGACGCTCGCCAAGCTCGGGTACGCCCCCAACCGCAAGCCCGGCCAGGTCGGATTCACCCAGCACGCCTGACCTTTCCGGCCTCGGGCGGGCACCGCGCCCCGCCCGCCCGAGCCGGGGCGCACTCCGCCGTGCGCGCCACCCCCGTACGTCCCTCAGCTCTCCGGCCCGCCGCACCCCGTCTCGGCGCGCCGGATTCGTAGGAGCATCAATGGAGTTGCACACCACCGCGAACCCGGCGTCCGGCCTCGCCGCCGCCCCGGTCCCGGCTCACACCCCCGCGCCCGCGGCCCGCAGCCGCTATCCATGGCTGGTGTTCGCGCTGGCCTTCGGGCTGCTGCTGGCCGACTACATGTCCCGGCAGGTCCTCAGCGCGGTCTTTCCGTTCCTGAAAACCGAATGGGCGCTGTCGGATTCCCGGCTGGCATCGCTGACCAGCGTCGTGGCCCTGATGGTCGGGATCCTCACCCTGCCACTGTCGATCCTGGCCGATCGCTGGGGACGCGTGCGCAGCCTGGTCCTGATGGCCGTGCTGTGGAGCGCGGCGACCCTGCTGTGCGCGCTCGCCACCGGGTACGGGCAGATGCTCGGAGCTCGCTTCCTGGTCGGTGTCGGCGAGGCCGCCTACGGCAGCGTCGGCATCGCCGTGGTGCTCAGCGTGTTCGCCCCTCGGGTGCACGCCGCCCTCAGCGGTGCGTTCATGGCCGGCGGTTCGTTCGGATCGGTGCTCGGCGTCGGACTGGGCGGCGTCATCGCCGTGCACCTGGGCTGGCGGTGGTCCTTCGCCGCCATGGCCATCGCGGGCCTGATCCTGGCGGTGGCGTTCCGCGCCCTGGTCACCGAGGCGAAGCTGGCCCAGCACGCGGCCGACCAGGATCACCGGCCCGGGCAGCCCGGCCACGGCTACCGGGCGCCGGTATCGACGCTGTTCACCAATCCGGCGGTGCTGTGCGCCTATGTGGGCAGCGCGCTGCAGATCTTCACCGCGGCGGTCCTGCTGGCGTGGATGCCGAGTTTCATCAACCGCTCCTACGGTCTGGCCCCGGACCGGGCGGGCGCGGTCGCCGCGGTGTTCTCGCTGCTCGTCGGAACCGGCATGATCGTCTGCGGCGTGATCACCGACCGTGTCGGACGCCGAGACCTGACGCGGAAGTGGAGCGCCGCCATGGTGTTCTGCGCCATCTCGCTGCTGTGTCTGGGCATCGGTTTCGGGATCGGCACCGGGCCGGTGCAATTGGCGCTGATCGGGATCGGCGCCTTCTTCTCCGGCGGCTCCTCCGGTCCCACCGCGGCGATGGTCGCCAACCTCACCCACCCTTCGGTGCGGGCCTCGGCGCTGGGCACCCTCACCCTCGCCAACAGCTTGCTCGGACTGGCGCTGGGCCCCTTCGTCGTCGGCGTCCTGGCCGATCACCTGGGGCTGGCGGCCGCATTGCGGCTGGCCCCGCTCGCCTACCTGGCCGCCCTCGCCGCCCTGATGCTGGGCAAACGCGCCCATCCGGCGGGGCTGCGCCGACTGGCCGCGCTCGACCCCACGCCCTCGGTCTGACCTCGAAAGGAACTGCCGCACACCATGAATGACGCCAACGAACCCACCGTCGTGATCGTGCCCGGTCTGCGCGACCATGTGCCCGACCACTGGCAGACCCGCCTCGCCGAGCGCCTGACGCGGGTGCGCACGGTCCCGCCGCTCGAGCACGACGCCCTGTCGCGCGCCGCCCGGGTCGCCGCACTCGACGCCGTGATCGCCGAGATCGACGGCCCGGTGGCGCTGGTCGCTCACAGCGCCGGCGTGATGATCGCCGTACACTGGGCGCAACAGGCCACCCGGCCCGTGCGCGGCGCGCTGCTGGCCGCACCCCCCGATTTCGAAACACCACTGCCACAGGGATATCCGGACAAGGGCGAACTCGACGCCGCCGGTTGGAATCCGATTCCGTGGCGACGGCTGCCATTCCCCAGCGTCGTGGCCGCCTCCACCACCGACCCGCTCGCGTCCTTCCGGCGGGTGGCGGGAATGGCCGAAGCGTGGGGCAGCCGCCTGGTGGATCTCGGGGACGTGGGTCACCTCAACCCCGCCTCCGGCTACGGCTATTGGCCACGCGCGGAAGAACTCCTGCGGGAACTGATCGAGGACACCGCGGTCTCGACGCCGGGTGCGGGGGTCGCGCGGTGAGCAAGATCGTCGCCTCCGCCGCCGCGGCGGTCGCCGACATCGCCTCCGGATCGTGTCTGGCGGTCGGCGGGTTCGGGCTGTGCGGGATCCCTGACGTGCTGATCGAGGCGCTGGCCGCGACCGCGGTCACCGACCTGGAGATCATCTCCAACAACTGCGGCACGGACCGGTACGGACTGGGAATTCTGCTGGCCGACAGGAAGATCCGCCGCATCACCGCCTCCTATGTGGGCGAGAACGGCGAGTTCGCCCGCCAATACCTGTCCGGCGAGCTCGAGGTCGAGCTGACCCCGCAGGGCACGCTGGCCGAGAAGTTGCGGGCCGGCGGCGCCGGAATCCCGGCGTTCTTCACCCCGGCCGGGGTCGGCACCCCGATCTCCGAAGGCGGTCTGCCGTGGCGGTACGCCGCCGACGGATCGGTGGCCGTGGCCTCGCCGCCCAAGGAGGTCAGGGCCTTCGGCGGGCACTGGGACCAGCGGCGCTACGTGCTCGAGGAAGCCCTCACCGCCGACTACGCGCTGATTCACGCGCTCATCGGCGATACCGACGGCAATCTGGTGTTCGACAAGGCCGCCCGCAACTTCAACCCGCTGGCGGCCGCGGCCGGTCGCGTCTGCATCGCCCAGGTCGAAAACCTGGTTCCCGCCGGCGAACTCGACCCGGACCGGATTCACCTGCCCGGGATCTTCGTCGACCGCATCGTGCACACCGGACCGCAAACCAAGCGCATCGAGAAGCGCACCGTCGCCCAGGAGCATTGACATGAGTACTGCCACCACGGTTCTCGGCTGGTCCCGCACCGCCATGGCCGCCCGCGCCGCGCAGGAACTGCGGCCCGGCGAATACGTCAACCTCGGCATCGGACTGCCGACCCTGATCCCCAACCACATGCCCGACGGGGTGCAGGTCACCCTGCACTCGGAGAACGGCATTCTCGGCACCGGACCCTACCCGCGCGAGACAGCGGTCGACGCCGACCTGATCAATGCCGGGAAGGAGACCGTGACCGTGGTCGCGGGGGCGTCCTTCTCCGATTCGGCGACCAGCTTCGGCATGATCCGCGGCGGCCACATCGACACCGCCGTGCTGGGCGGCATGCAGGTCTCGGCCACCGGCGATCTGGCGAACTGGATGGTGCCCGGCCACCTGGTCAAAGGCATGGGCGGCGCGATGGACCTGGTCCACGGCGCCCGCCGGGTCATCGTGCTCATGGAGCACACCGACAAGACCGGCGCATCGAAGATCGTGCCCCGCTGCACCCTTCCGCTCACCGGTGCGGGGGTCGTGCACCGCATCATCACCGATCTGGCCGTCATCGACGTCACGGCCACCGGGCTGGTCCTGTGCGAATGCGCACCCGGCATCACCGAATCCGATGTCCGCGCGGCCACGGCCGCCCCGCTGACCACCGCGGCCTGACCGCTCCGAGAGGCTCCCTGTGCTCAATCTCGCTGTACTGCTCGAGGATTCGGCACGCCGGTATCCCGGCGTCGATGCCGTCGTGGGCGACCTCGAGCGGCTGACCTATGCCGAACTCGACGCACGCGCCAACCAGGTCGCCCACCTGCTGACCGCCCGCGGAATCGAGCCGGGCGACAAGGTCGCGCTCTCGTGCCCGAATCTGCCGGAGTTCGTGATCTGTTATTACGGGATCGTCAAAGCGGGCGCGGTGGTGGTGCCGCTCAATATCCTGCTACGTCCCCGCGAAATCGCCTACCACCTCGACGATTCCGAAGCGGCGCTGTATCTCTGCTTCGAGGGCACGACCGAACTGCCGATGGGCGAATACGGCTGGGAGGGATTCCAGCAGGCGCCGGACTGCCGGCACATGGTCCTGATCACGGCTGATCCGCGAGCCCGATCGCCGTATCCGGGTGTCGACATCTTCGCGCGGGCCGTCGCGGAACGACCGGGGAGGTTCGGTACCGTCGCCCGCCGCCCCGAGGACACCGCGGTCATCCTCTACACCAGCGGAACCACCGGCCGGCCCAAAGGCGCAGAGCTCACCCACGCCAATATGGTGATGAACGCCCTGACCGCGAACCGGCTCTTCGACAATCGGCCCGACCGGCGCGACAGCCATCTGGTCACCCTGCCGCTGTTCCATTCCTTCGGCCAGACCATCCACATGAACGCCGGGCTGTCGGTCGGATCCACGCTGGTACTCATGCCGCGATTCGACGCGGCCGCGGCGCTGCGGGTGCTGGCCGACGAACGCGTCACCTTCTTCGCCGGTGTGCCGACGATGTACTGGGGGCTGCTGCGGGCGCTCGACGACACCGTCGACGTCGGCCGTATCGCCGCCACCCTGCGCAAGGCCGTCTCCGGCGGCGCGGCGCTGCCGGTCGAGACGACGACGCGCTTCGCGCAGCGATTCGGCGTGCCCATCCTCGAGGGGTACGGACTGTCCGAGACCTCACCGCTGGCGTTGTTCGCCGATCCGGAGCGCGATTCCCGGCCCGGGTCGATCGGAATTCCCGTGTGGGGCATCGAAGTCCGGCTCATCGACCCGGAATGGAACACCGTCGCCGGCACCGGTGAGATCGGCGAGATCGCGGTGCGCGGCCACAATGTCATGAAGGGCTATCATCGCCGGCCCGACGCCACCGCGGAGGTGATGCGGGACGGCTGGTTCCGCACCGGCGACCTCGCCCGCCGCGACGCCGACGGCTACTACTACATCGTCGACCGCGCCAAGGACATGATCGTGCGGGGCGGATTCAACGTCTATCCCCGCGAAATCGAAGAAGTCCTGCACACCCATCCCGCCGTCTCACTGGCCGCCGTCATCGGCATCCCCGACGAGCATTACGGCGAGGAGATCAAGGCCTGCGTCATCCCCGAACCCGGAGCCGCGGTCACCGCGGACGAGCTGATCGACTGGTGCCGGGAGCAGCTGGCCGCCTACAAGTATCCGCGCGTCGTCGAATTCACCGCCACACTGCCGATGACCGCCAGCGGCAAGATCCTCAAACGCGAACTCGCCCAAGCCCACAACCGGATCACCGCCTCTCGGTGAGACCGGAAATCCCGTACCGATGATGAGGAAAACAGGAATGAAGATGAAGAACACTGCCGTGACAGCGGCGCTCGCGGCCTCGACGCTGGTAGCCACCGCCGTCACCGCCCACGCGGCACCGACGGGCGAGACACCTTCCGCCGCAGTGCATTACGAGGTGAGCCGGGCCGGAGACTCCGCCGTCCTGACCGTCGCGGGCGGCACCGTGCGGCAGCTCGACCAGCAGCTCGCCGTACTCGACCGCGACAATCAGTTGGTCGCCGCCATCCCCTTGACCTACCGGGTCGATGACACCGCCTACCCGATCACCGCCCGCATCGACGGCGCCACCGCGACGCTGACCCCGTCGAAGGACAACCCCCAGCACGTCACGCCGGTGGCCGCCGCCGACGTCGTGACCACCGATGCGGCGGCGGCACAGATCGCCGAATCCTTCACTCCCCGTGACGCGCAAGCACTGGGCGCGTTCGCTCAGCGCGCCGCCATCGGCGCGGCGGTCAGTGCCGTGCTCGGCGCCGTCGTCGGCGCGGGCGTGGGCTGCCTGGTCGGCGCGGCCGCCGGAGCCGTGCTGAGCAGCCCCGTGATCGCATTGCTGGTGCCGTTCGTCGGCGCGACCATCGCCGGGTGCGTACTCGGCATGGCCACCCTGGGCGCCGTCGGCTCGATGGGCGGCATCGTGGTGGCGGGCGGCCCCATCACCCTGTTCTCCGCCATCCAGTACTTCTCGACCATCCTCGCTCCGTGTCCGCCCGAACTGCCTTACTGCAAGGACCCCGCTCAGCCCGCGCCGCCCGCCAAATAGTCGGCGCCACACCTCAGGAGCTCCTCGATGACAATCCGGCATGCGACGCTCACCCTCGTCCTCGCCTGTCTCGCCACGGCCACCGCCTGCTCGTCCGACGACACCTCTACCCCGCCCGCATCCGTCCCCCCGACGCCCGCCGCGCCGGCCTCGATCGGCGTGACGCCGTCGGCGGGTCGAGATATCTTGACGGACAAGGCGGGTAAGTCCCTCTACGTCTTCGCGAAGGACACCCCCGGCACCTCGGCGTGCGTCGGCGAGTGCCTCACCAAATGGCCCGCACTACCGGGACCGGTCATCGCCGGCCCGGGTGTCACCGCGGGCCTGATCACCACCCTCACCCGTCCGGACGGGACCACCCAGGCCGCCTACGCGGGCAAGCCCCTCTACTATTTCGCCGCCGACTCCGCCCCCGGCGACACCCGCGGCCAGGGCCTGATGGGCGCCTGGCACCTGATCGCACCCGACGGCCAACCCGTGCCCTGACCACACGCACGACGTCACCCGGTGGTCCGAGAACGCCTATGCGGCACGGGGTTCCAGCAAACCTTCAGGACGCTTCCGCTCTGGTGAACCATAGGTGGGTGACGGCTCCGGTGCTGAGCATGTCGGCGAGGCGGTAGCCGGGGAGGGTGCCGAGGTTGTCGTAGAGGCGCTCGCCGGAGCCGAGGAGGACCGGGACTATCGCCAGGTGCAGGTCGTCGATCAGACCGGCGGCGAGGAAGCGGCGGACGGTGCCGACGCCGCCGCCGAGGCGGACGTCTCGGCCGGCGGCGGACTCGAAGGCTTGCTTCAGGACCGCTTCGGGGGTGTCGGCGACGAAGTGGAAAGTGGTGCCGCCCTTCATCGGGAGGGCGGGGCGGGGGTGGTGGGTCATGACGAAGGTGTCGTGGCGGTAAGGCGGGGTGTCGCCCCACCAGCCGGTCCAGGAGTGATCGGGCCATTCGCCGCGGACGGGGCCGAACATGTTGCGGCCCATGATGGTGGCGCCGATATTGTGGTCGCCGGCGGCGAGGATGTCGTTGTCGGGGCCCGGATCGCCGCCGGGTTCACCCATCATGTCGCGGCCGTAGCGGGTGCGGAAGACCCAGTCGTGGAGGCGTTCACCGCCGATGCCCAGCGGGGCGTCGGCGCTCTGGTCGGGGCCGGCGGCGTAGCCGTCGAGGGAGACCGCGAAATTGTGGACGCGAAGTTTCGGCATGGCGCGAGCCTCTCGAGAGGGTGAGGGCGGCGTGTTCCGCCCTCACCTTCTCATCGATCGGCGGACGGCCGGATCGACACGCGGTGGATCGCTATCCCTGGTTCTCGTCGAGCAGTTCGAGCAAGCGGTGGGCGAAAGGCTCGGGTTGTCCGGGGTAGCCGGAGTCGGGGCCGGCGAAACCGCCGTGGTGGCTGGGGAAGACGGCCGGGTCCGAACCGAGCAGGGCCGCGGTGGCCTCGGCGGTGCGGGCGGTGAAGGTGCCCGCGGATTCCTCGCCGACCGCGATGACGACGCGGGTGGGCGTGGCCCGCAGCGCCGCGACGTCGGGGACGTAGCCCGTGATGGCCCAGGACGCGTCGGACAGCAGCGGGTCGTCGCGGGTGCCGTCGTCCTCGGTGGGCATGCCGAACATCGCCGGATCCGCCGGGGGCTGGGCGAAGTAGGCGTCGGTGAATTCGCCCTGCCAGGAGGTGAGGGCGATGAACGCGGCCATGCCCGCGAACGAGCCCTTCGCCTGGTAGGCGTCGCGGACCTGGGCCTGGGCGCGGGCGGCGGCCTCGGCGTCGGGCAGCACGGTGATGATCGGGGGCTCGTGCGCGACGAGCGTGGTCACATCGCCGGGATGGGCGGTGACCAGGGCCAGGGCGGTGACCGCGCCGCCGCTGCTGGCGAACAGATCCACCGGGCCCACCCGCAGGGCGGTGAGCAGGGCGTGGAGGTCCTCGGCCTGGACGGTCGGCGAGTTGTCGGAGCGCCCGTCCGTGCGGACGCTGCGGCCGAGCCCGCGCGGATCGTAAGTGATCACGGTGCGGTCCGGGAAATACGCTGCCAGCGCCGCGAATCCCTCCGCGGTCATGGGCTGGCCGATCATCAGCAGCGGCCGGTGCGCGCTCTCGGTCGGGGCGGGGCCCAGCAGATCGTAGGCGAGGTCGGCGTCGGGCAGGGCCAGGACGTGTTCGGTCATCAGGCGGTCGTTCCTCTCGGGCGAGGGCGGCGGGTCCGCCCCTACCTTCTCATCGAACGCCGACAGGCTGAATCGACACGTACCCGAATCGGGCCGGAAGCGGTCAGGACCAGCCGAAGAGGGTGTGGCCGACGGTGTTCCAGCCGAGCACCGAGTCCACCGCCAGACCGCAGAACACGACGGCCAGATAGTTGTTGGACTGCAGGAACAGTCGCAGCGGCTTGACCGATTCGCCCTTGCGGACACCGGAGTACAGCTGGTGCGCCATCAGCAGGAACCACGCGCCCGCGACCAGCGCGGTCGCGGCGTAGATCACGCCCGCCGCGGGGACCAGGGCGAAAGTGGCCAGCACGGTCGCCCAGGTGTAGAGGACGATCTGCCGGGTGACGGTCTGCTCGGTGGCCACGACCGGGAGCATCGGGACGCCCGCGGCCTTGTAGTCCTCCTTGTACCGCATGGCCAGCGCCCAGGTGTGCGGCGGCGTCCAGAAGAAGATGACCAGGAACAGCACGATGGCGGGCCAGCCGATAGTGCCGGTGACCGCGGACCAGCCGACCAGAGCGGGCATGCAGCCCGCCGCGCCGCCCCACACCACGTTCTGCGAGGTGCGGCGCTTGAGGCCGAGGGTGTAGACGAAGACGTAGAACAGGATGGTCGCCACGACCAGCGCGCCGGAGAGCAGGTTGGCCTGCCACCACAGCCAGGCGAACGACGCCAGGCCGAGGGTGACGCCGAACACGAAGGCGTTGCGGGTGGGGACGGCCTCGCGGGCCAGCGGACGCTTGGAGGTCCGCTTCATCACCTTGTCGATGTCGGCGTCGGCGACACAGTTGAGGGTGTTGGCGCTGGCCGCGCCCATCCAGCCGCCGAACAGGGTGACCAGGATCAGGCGGATGTCGACATTGCCGCGGTCCGCCAGCAGCATGGTGGGAATCGTTGCGACGAGCAGCAATTCGATGACCCGGGGCTTGGTGAGCGCGATGTAGGCGAGCACCCGCCTGGTCGCCGCCGAGATCGGGCCACTGCCCGTCACCCGGTCGGCGAGCACCGCCCCGGAGGAGCCGTGAGCGCCACCCGGCTGTTGCCCAATCCCCACAGTTTCTCCTCGCACGCCGTGCATTATCCGATCGGTCTGGATTAGTGGTGCGCGATCCAGACCCGGTCCGGTGCGAAATCCGGACACGGTGCGGCGCGGCCACTACTACAGAGCATGGTAGACCCACGGCGACCATGCTCCCGACCAGGTCCACCCCGACGCGCACCGAGACCGGTTCGCGACGCATGCACCGAGTAGTCACGAACAGGTCCGCGAAACGCCACGAACCAACGACACGGCGGCAAGTGATTGCGGGTTCCCGTTCGAGCACGAAACGCCGCCCTTTAGGGTGGTTGTAGATCGGTGCGGCCGCGTCGCACCCGGATCGAACACAGCGAATCCCCCGCCGCCCACAACCGCATCGTTTGACGAGAAGGTCAGGAGAACCTCGGTCGTGTCAGTCACAGACGACATCCGCGCGCTCACTCAGCCGAACCACCCCACCGACTGGACCGATCTGGATACCAGAGCCGTCGACACGGCCCGGGTCCTCGCCGCCGATGCGGTCCAGAACGCCGGCAACGGACACCCGGGCACCGCGATGAGCCTCGCTCCGCTGGCCTACACCCTGTTCCAGCGCGTGATGCGCCTGGACCCGGCCGATCCGGCGTGGGTGGGTCGTGACCGTTTCGTCCTGTCGTGCGGCCACTCCAGCCTCACCCTCTACATCCAGCTGTATCTGGCCGGCATGGGTCTCGAGCTGACCGACCTCGAGCACCTGCGCAAGTGGGGTTCGCTGACCCCGGGCCACCCGGAGTACCGCCACACCGACCACGTCGAGATCACCACCGGCCCGCTGGGCCAGGGTCTGGCGTCGGCGGTCGGCATGGCGATGGCGTCGCGTCGTGAGCGCGGCCTGTTCGATCCCGAAGCCGCGCAGGGCGAGAGTGCGTTCGATCACTTCATCTATGTCGTCGCCTCCGACGGTGACATGGAGGAGGGCGTCACCTCCGAGGCGTCCTCGCTGGCGGGCACCCAGCAGCTGGGGAACCTGGTCGTCTTCTACGACGACAACCGGATCTCCATCGAGGACGACACCCGCATCGCGTTCACCGAGGACGTGGCGGCGCGCTACGAGGCCTACGGCTGGCACGTGCAGACCGTCGAGGGCGGCGAGAACGTCACCGCCATCGAGGAAGCCGTCGCCGCCGCGCAGGCCGTGACCGACAAGCCGTCGATCATCTTGCTGCGCACCATCATCGGCTTCCCGGCCCCGAACAAGATGAACACCGGTTCCTCGCACGGCGCCGCGCTGGGCGCCGACGAGGTCGCGGCCACCAAGAAGATCCTGGGCTTCGACCCGGAGCAGAGCTTCGACGTGGACGCCGCCGTGATCGCGCACTCGCGCGGCAATGTCGCAGACCGCGCCAAGGCCGCCCGCGCGGCCTGGCAGGAGCAGTTCGAGGCGTGGGCCGCCGCGAACCCGGACAACAAAGCGCTGTTCGACCGCCTGCAGGAGCGTCGCCTGCCCGAGGGCTGGACCGAGACCCTGCCCGAGCACGAGCCGGGCAAGGCCATGGCGACCCGTAAGGCGTCCGGCGCGGTGCTCGCGGCGCTGGCCCCGGTGCTGCCGGAGCTGTGGGGCGGTTCGGCCGACCTCGCCGAGTCCAACAACACCACCATGCCGGGTGCGGCGTCCTTCGGCCCGGAGTCCATCTCCACCGGCGCGTGGAAGGCCAACGCGTACGGCCGGACCCTGCACTTCGGTGTGCGTGAGCACGCCATGGGCTCGATCCTGAACGGCATCGCCCTGCACGGGCCGACCCGTCCGTACGGCGGCACCTTCCTGGTGTTCTCCGACTACATGCGTCCCGCGGTGCGCCTGGGCGCGCTCATGCGCACCCCGGTCACCTACGTGTGGACCCACGACTCCATCGGCCTGGGCGAGGACGGCCCCACCCACCAGCCGATCGAGCACCTGGCCGCGCTGCGCGCCATCCCCGGCCTGAACGTGGTCCGCCCGGGTGACGCCAATGAGACCACCTACGCCTGGCGCACCATCCTGGAACGCGATAGCGCCGAACGGCATTCGCACTTCCTGGTCTCCGAGCCGCCGCACCAGGACGGCCCGTCCGCGCTGGCGCTGACCCGCCAGGACCTGCCGATCCAGGAGGGCACCAGCTACGAGGGCGTCCGCAAGGGCGGCTACATCCTGGCCGAATCCTCCACCGGCACACCGCAGGTGATCCTGATCGCCACCGGTTCGGAACTGCAGCTCGCGGTCGACGCGCGCGCTACCCTCGAGGCACAGGGCGTCGGCACCCGCGTGGTGTCCATGCCGTGTGTGGAGTGGTTCGACGCGCAGGAGCAGTCCTACCGCGACGAGGTGCTGCCGCCGTCGGTGCGGGCCCGCGTCTCGGTGGAGGCCGGCATCGCGATGCCGTGGCACCGTTTCACCGGCGACGCCGGTGAGAACGTCTCCATCGAGCACTTCGGTGCCTCGGCCGACTTCAAGACGCTGTTCCGCGAGTTCGGCATCACCGCCGATGCCGTGGTCGCCGCTGCCACCCGCTCGCTCGCCAAGGTGAAGGGATAGTTGTCATGACCCAGAACGCGAACACCGCGGCCCTGTCGGCCGCCGGGGTTTCGGTGTGGCTGGACGACCTGTCGCGCGATCGCATCAAGTCCGGAAATCTCCAGGGACTGATCGACTCTCGCAATGTCGTCGGCGTCACCACCAACCCGACCATCTTCCAGGGCGCGCTGTCGAAGGGCCACGCGTACGACGAGCAGGTCACCGAGCTCGCCGCGCGCGGCGCGGACGTCGACTCGGCCATCCGCACCATCACCACCGATGACGTGCGCGCGGCCTGCGACGTGTTCGCCGACGTCTTCACCGCGTCCAAGGGCGTCGACGGCCGCGTCTCCATCGAGGTCGACCCGCGCCTGGCCTTCGACACCGACGGCACGGTGGCCCAGGCCATCGAGCTGTGGAAGATCGTGGACCGGCCCAACCTGTTCATCAAGATCCCGGCGACCGAGGCCGGCCTCCCGGCCATCACCCGGGTCATCTCCGAGGGCATCAGCGTGAACGTGACGCTGATCTTCTCGGTGCGGCGCTACATCGCGGTGATGGGCGCCTACCTCGACGGTCTGCGCAACGCCACCACCGCCGGGCACGACATCGCCAAGGTCCAGTCCGTCGCCTCGTTCTTCGTCTCCCGCGTGGACACCGAGATCGACAAGCGGCTCGAGGCCATCGGCACCCCGGAGGCGCTGGCGCTGCGCGGCAAGGCCGGAATCGCCAACGCGCACTTGGCCTATGCCGCGTACCAGGACATCTTCGACGGCGGCAAGCACACCGACGTGTTCACCAAGCTGTCGTCGCAGGGCGCCAACAAGCAGCGCGCGCTGTGGGCCTCGACCGGTGTGAAGAACCCCGAGTACTCCGACACCATGTACGTGACCGAGCTGGTCGCTCCCGACACCGTGAACACGCTGCCGGAGAAGACCCTCGAGGCCGTCGCCGACCACGGCGTGATCGTGCCGGACGCGGCTGTCGGCAAGGCGGAGCAGGCACAGGCGGTCTTCGACCAGCTGGTCGCGGTGGGCATCGACCTGGACGACGTGTTCGGTGTGCTCGAGACCGAGGGCGTCGACAAGTTCGTCGCCTCCTGGCAGGAACTGCTCGTGGCCACCACCGAAAAGCTGCAGGTCGCGGGAGGCAACTGACCGTGGCTCGCGCGGCGACGACGGTCGCGATGCACAACCCGCTGCGCGATGATCGCGACAGCCGGGTGCCCCGCATCGCCGGACCGTGCAACGTGGTGATATTCGGCGTTACCGGTGACCTGTCGCGGCGCAAAGTGCTGCCGGCCATCTACGATCTGGCGAACCGGGGGCTGCTGCCCCCGGGCTTCTCGCTGATCGGCTTCGCGCGCCGGGACTGGACCGACGAGGACTTCGCGAACCTGGTTCACGAGTCCGTGTCGTCCTCGGCGCGCACGCCCTATCGCGAGGAGGTGTGGCAGCAGCTCAAGGAGGGTCTGCGTTTCGTCCACGGCACGTTCGAGGACGACGCGGCCTTCCACAAGCTGGCCACCACCCTCAAGGACCTGGACCGGGATCGTGGGACGGGCGGCAATACCGCCTTCTACCTGTCGATCCCGCCCAGCGACTTCCCCATCGTGCTGGAACAGCTGTCCAAGACAGGGCTGGCCAAGCCGACCGATTCCCCTGCGGGGCAACCGGAACCGTGGCGGCGAGTGGTGATCGAGAAGCCGTTCGGGCACGACCTGAACAGCGCGCGGGAACTCAACGCGCTGGTCAACACGGTGTTCCCCGAGCGGTCGGTGTTCCGCATCGACCACTACCTGGGCAAGGAGACGGTCCAGAACATTCTGGCGCTGCGCTTCGCCAACCAGCTGTGGGATCCGATCTGGAACGCCAACTATGTGGACCACGTGCAGATCACCATGGCCGAGGACATCGGTCTGGGTGGTCGCGCGGGGTACTACGACGGCATCGGCGCGGCCCGCGACGTCATCCAGAACCACCTGCTGCAGCTGCTGGCGCTGACGGCCATGGAAGAGCCCGTGAGCTTCCAGCCCAAGCAGTTGCAGATCGAGAAGATCAAGGTGCTCTCGGCGACGAAACTCGTTGCGCCGCTGGACGAGACGACCGCGCGCGGCCAGTACACGGCGGGCTGGCAGGGCAGTGAGCCGGTGGTGGGCCTGTTGCAGGAGGAGGGCTTCGACCCCAACTCCCGCACCGAGA
Source organism: Nocardia sp. NPDC059764 (assembly GCF_042732555.1). Lineage (NCBI taxonomy): Bacteria > Bacillati > Actinomycetota > Actinomycetes > Mycobacteriales > Nocardiaceae > Nocardia > Nocardia sp. NPDC059764. The sequence goes on along the minus strand of NZ_JBHWHH010000097.1, from coordinate 2,165 downwards.
CCTACGCCGCCATCACCCTGTCCGTGGCGACTCGCCGCTGGGCGGGCGTGCCGTTCTACCTGCGCACCGGCAAACGCCTCGGACGGCGCGTCACCGAGATCGCGGTGGTGTTCAAACGCGCCCCGCACCTGCCGTTCGACCAGACCATGACCGAGGAACTCGGGCAGAACGCGCTGGTCATCCGGGTGCAGCCGGACGAGGGCATCACCATGCGATTCGGGTCCAAGGTGCCCGGATCATCCATGGAGGTGCGCGACGTGAACATGGACTTCAGCTACGGCGAGGCGTTCACCGAGGACTCCCCCGAGGCCTACGAGCGTCTCATCCTGGACGTGCTGCTCGGGGTGCCGTCGCTGTTCCCGGTCAACGAGGAGGTCGAATTGTCCTGGCGCATCCTCGATCCCGCGCTCGAGCACTGGGCCGCGACCGGCAAACCCGACCCGTACGAGGCGGGCGGCTGGGGTCCGGAATCCGCCGACGAGATGCTCGCGCGCAGCGGGCGGGAATGGCGGCGGCCGTGACCACATCCACCCAGGAGCCCGCCCGATGATCATCGACATGCCCGACACCGACACCCGTGAGGTGTCGAAACGCCTTGTGCAACTGCGAGAATCCAATGGCGTGGTCACCATGGGCCGGGTGCTCACCCTGGTGGTGTGCACCCTCGACAGCTCCGAGGCCGAGGACGCCATCGACGCCGCCAACGACGCCAGCCGCGAACACCCCTGCCGGGTGATCGTGCTGGCCCGCGGCGACCGCATGGCCCAGACGCGGCTGGACGCGCAGATCCGCGTGGGCGGCGACGCGGGCGCGGCCGAGGTGATCGTGCTGCGGCTGCAGGGCGATCTGGTGCCGCACGAGGCCAGCGTGGTGATCCCGTTCCTGCTGCCCGACACCCCCGTGGTGGCGTGGTGGCCGCGGGGCGCACCGGAGTTCCCGTCCAAGGACTCGGTGGGCCGCCTGGCGACCCGCCGCATCACCGACGCCACCTTCGCGGCCGATCCGCAGGCCACCATCAAGGGGCGTCGGCACTCCTACGCGACCGGCGACACCGATCTGGCGTGGAGCCGGGTCACCTACTGGCGGGCGCTGCTGGCGGCGGCGCTCGACGAAGCCCCGTTCGAAACCGTTGAGTCGGTGACGATCTCGGGCCTGAAGGAAGAGCCGGCGCTGGACATGCTGGCGGGCTGGCTGGCCGCGCGGCTGGACTGCCCGGTGGTACGGCGCACCGGCGAGCTGAAGGTGGAGATGCACCGGCCCTCGGTGTCGATCGCCATCTCCCGCCCGCAGCACGGCCGCACCGCGACCCTGTCCCGCACCGGCGAGCCCGACCAGCGTTTCGCGCTGGCGCGCCGCGAGACCAAGGACTGCCTGGCCGAGGAACTGCGTCACCTCGACGCCGACGACATCTACGCCGAGGCCCTCACCGGAATCGAAAGGGTGACCTATGAGTAAGCCCGCCGTCACGGAAATATTCACCACCGTCGACGATCTGGTGATGGCCGCGGCCGCCCGCTTCGTCGCGCAGGTGGTGGAGGCGCAGCGTCTGCGCGGCTCCGCCTCGGTGGTCCTGACCGGCGGCGGCACCGGCATCGCGCTGCTGGAACTGGTGCGCAAGGCCCCCGGCGACATCGACTGGGGCAAGGTCGACATCTTCTGGGGCGACGAGCGTTTCGTGCCCACCGGCGACCCGGAGCGCAACGAACTCCAGGCCCGCCACGCGCTGCTCGACCACGTCCCGGTCGACCCGGCCCGGGTGCATCCGACCGAGACCTCGAGCGGCGACTACCCGGACCCGCTCGAGGCCGCGGGCGAGTACTCGGCCACCGTGCACGCGCACCTGGCCGAGCACGGCGCGTTCGACCTGCACCTGCTCGGGATGGGCGGGGAAGGGCACATCAATTCGCTGTTCCCGCACACCGACGCCACCCGCGAGGAACACGAGCTGGTCGTCGCGGAGACCCATTCGCCCAAGCCGCCGGCCGTGCGCATCACGCTGACGCTGCCCGCGATCCGCAAGTCGCGCCACGTCATGCTGATCGTGTCCGGTGAGGCCAAGGCGGCCGCGGTGGCCGCCGCTCTGAACGGGGCGTCGCCGCTCGACATCCCTGCGGCGGGTGCGATCGGCACCGAGTCCACGACCTGGCTGCTGGACGAGACCGCCG
>NZ_JBHWHH010000096.1:0-28129 GCF_042732555.1 Nocardia sp. NPDC059764 | reverse complement strand
GCGGGGGTCCGGCCGTGCACAATGACGCGGTGACCGCCCGTGACACCGCACCCCTGGTCGCACGCCTGCGTGCGGCCGGTTGCGTTTTCGCCGAAGACGAGGCCGCCCTCCTCCTATCCGCGGCGACCGACCCCACCCATCTGGAAACGCTTGTCACCCAACGCATCGCGGGCTTCCCCCTCGAACACCTCCTGGGCTGGACAGAATTCCGCGGCCTCCGCGTAAACGTCGCCCCCGGCGTCTTCGTCCCCCGCCAACGCACCGGCTTCCTCGTCGAACAGGCCGTCACCCTCGCCCGCACACTGGGCCGGCCGGTTGTGGCGCTCGATATGTGCTGCGGCTGCGGCGCTTTGGGCTTGGCATTCACGAAAGAGTTGGCGCAGGATGGCATCCGCGTCGAACTGACCGCCACCGACATCGAGCCGGCCGCCATCGTGTGCGCCCGAGAAAACCTCGCCGCAGTGAACGCACACGTCGTCGAAGGCGACCTGTTCGACGCAGTACCCCTGGACCTCCATGGCCGCGTAGACGTCCTCCTTGCCAACACCCCGTACGTCCCCTCCGACCACATCCGCGACATGCCCCCGGAGGCCCGCGATCACGAGCCGCGCCGAGCCCTCGACGGAGGCGTCGACGGTCTGGACGTACTACGCCGCATCGCCGCCGTCGCCCGCGACTGGCTCGCCCCCGGCGGACACCTCCTCGTCGAGGAGAGCGAGGAGCAAGCCCCGGTCGCCGCGGACATCATGCGCGCCCACCACCTCGCAGCCCGCATCGTGGAGTGCGAGGACATGGGCGCGACCGTGGTAATCGGCACCCGGACACCGGATTTCGCGACCGATCCCTTCGACGAGTTCGCCCGGGGCAACGCCTCCACACAGAAAGAGGACGCGCAGTGATCGACCGCGTCTACATCTTTGTCACCGATATCGAGCGGGCACTGGCCTTCTACCTCGAAGCCCTCGCCCCCGCGGGCTGGCGCGCGTTCGGGAACTACAACGCCTCCTCCGGGCCAGACGACGTACCCGACCTCTTCGGCATCGGCGATCCCGACTACATCTCAGGCGCGAAGGCCGGCTCGAGCATCTGGCTGCGCCGGCGCACACCCGGCGAGACGGGCCTCTACCTCGGCATCGCCTGCGACAGCAACGAGATGGTCGACGCCTCCTCCGCCGCCGCCATCAGCGCGGGCGGAATCGACGAAGGCAAACCGGCTGACCGAACCTACTTCGCGCCCGGCTACTACGCCGCCAACGTCCGCGATGCTGACGGCAACCGCCTGGAGTTCGTCCACAAAGCGTGGAACACGACGCGCTAGACATACGCTGATGAGCCGATGAGCACGAATCACTCTGCACCAACCCTTTTCGCCAGATTCTCCGCGAGTGGATAGCGTTTTTCCGGGGGCAGGAGCGCCGTGGCGCGGTCGACCCGCCCCTCGCGCAGATGCGCGGAGATCTTGTGCGTCAGGGCGGTGAGGTCTCGGATCTCCACGACCCACTCGTCGACATAGCGTTGGACGATGTTGCGGGACAGCCCGACCTGAATGCTCCGGTGGTCGAGCTTCACATTGCGGATCGAATACTCCGGATCCCACTGCACCCGCACGACCGCCTCCTCGAACTGCTCCCGCCACCGCGCGGCATCGGCATACACCCTCCGCTCCGGACTGGTCAGCACCGCACAACCGAGTGCCTCCTCCCATCCGGCACGTGTAATCCGAACCGCGAGTATGCGTTCCTGCCCGGCGTTGCGGGCCCAGTTGCTGCGATGCATGAGCCACCGATAGGACGGTTTGATCCATGTCATCCGATTGCGCGAAAAGGGCTCGACGAACCGCTGCGCGCCGACAGCGGCGGTAGCAATGGCATCGTTGAACGCTTGATAGACGACGATGGTGTCACGGTCGAAGTCGGCGCGAATCTCGTACTGATTCATAACGCGCGCAACAGTAATGGCGAGCGGACACGGTCACCAGTGAGTTTCCAGCGCGAGCGTGACGTACCCATCGACCCCGTGACAGAATCGACCGCCGCGGCGCCTCGGAAGATCAACTGGTCAAGGCATCCAGCGTCGGCTGAACACACGATCGTGCCGAGCGAAGAGAAGAGTGATGACTGATCCCAGTTGGCGGCGCGTGCGGGCAGATGAAGTCATCGGCGTCATGACCCAGAACGCCGTCGACATGTTCTGGACAGACTGCTTGTTCGAGCCTGGACCTGGATAGCCAGATCTCCAGCCGTGTTCGCTGCTTCTCGCGACGCGTGGCGACGCGGCGACCCGGTGGCGGCCTCGGAAGCGGATGCGGCGATTCAGGCACTGGAACTTGCCCTCGCACCGATCGACGGCGGACCGCAACTGACGGGAACTGTCATACGTGTCAGCGAAGCCACGGCCCGCTTTCGATGCTGATCGCACTGCGACGGACGCGCAGTCTTGCACTGCCCGGGCGGTTGGGAACGGCCGTGGCATCAGCCGCCGAACGCACGCTCATGCCGATGAGCGAACGTACGCATCGTTGACATCGGCGGTAGTCGGTCTTGGAAAGAGGCAGCTGCCTCCGGCCGGAACTGCTCGGCAACCTCAGTCATCAGTCCTGGGTCGTTCAGCCACCGTGACTGTCACCAGTCACCCGCATGGTATTTCGCCTCGGCGTCGGCGGTTGCCTGCCACTCCCAACTGACGAGATGAAGACGAATGTCGCGCACGCCGACCTCGAGTCTGATCCAGACATGGTGGCGGTCCCAGAGCAAGGTCCCGTCTTCGTCCGGTTCGCGGCGGGTCGGCGGGCCCAGAGCGTCGATCAAACGATCAGCGAACGCTGCGAACGTGTCGGCAAGAGCTGTCCGCATCTGCTCCCACGGCAGCGACTGATCGAGCCGGTCGGTGACGGGGATCCAAATGTCATCGAACATTCGCTTCACGAACCCGACTTTCGCTGATCGCGATTGGATACGAAGATCGGTACGCAGGTCGTCGCCGTATTCGGTGGACCCGGTGATCGACCACCCGGCGGCATCGCAGAATCGCCGCAAATCCTTTTCGATGTACCACGTCCAGTCGAATCCGGCGGCCAGCGTTGCGATTCGCACGGCACCGTCGTAGTCGGCCGGCGGCCGCAACTGGTTCTCCGCGCTGCAACTCCGGGCCGCCGACGGTATGTCCTCCCGCACCGATTCGATCGCCCCATCGTCGTTGTACTGCTCGGAGGCCGATACCCAACCCTGCTCGTCCACGCCATACCCTTCGCCAAAAGCCCGCTGCCAGAACTATAGATACTTGAACTGGCCGACAGTCGCGCTGCCCTGGACGTGCGGGTGAAGCCGCACAACGAACTGAAGCAAACGCACGCTCATGCCGCGTCTCGCGCGGTCCGGAGCGGCCAGGCGTGACCTAGGGCGTATCCGGTAATTGATTGCGGCAGTTGAATGCTGGGTATCGGCCGGGGTTGGTCGGGACGAGTTGACGGATCGGCGTGGGCTCGGATCGATAGCATCGGAGCACATATGGTTCACGAAAACTCAGAGGGGTTGTTTGCAGTGCTATCCGACGTGGAGCAGTCAAGGTGGGTCGAGTTCGCCGAACTGCTGGGAGGGCCGGACATGCCCGACGACTTCGCGGAGCCGGTGCGGGTCGCCAAGGATGACCCCTTTGCCGCCCTGCAGGACCAACTGGCACGGTATCTCGCCTACACCTACATCGATTGGAAAGACTATCCGGAGGACATCCTCCATCGCTTGGCGGCGGACGCGTATGTGGAGTACCCGTACCACGGGCACTACGGGGGTTTCCCCAGCTGGTCGGATGCTCTGATCCAGAAGACAGCCGACCTGGGATCCGGAGATGCAGCGGTGGCCTTCCTGCGGGAATTCGGCGAACGGTGCCTGAACGAGACCGGCATTGCACTGGTCTCGCTCGACCTCAACGCGGACGGATGGGGACTCACGTTCGTACCGAGTGAGCGACTCGACCCGATCAGCGCCGCAGCCAACGCCGTCGGACAGTCAATTACCGTGGTACGCAACGACGGCCAATTCTGAGGCTTCCCCACGAAACCGAGTACCTTCCCCGAAGCTTGTACGGGTCGACGTCTAGCCCAACAGTGCGCGAGAGAGAACGCCCCACATCAGAACGCACGCTATTGCCGCTTACAAGGCTGTTCGGCAGGGACATCTCGGGGCCGTTGCGGCATCCGGATGGGCCGAAGGCAGAGTGGCCGATCGCCCCCGAGCTGCAGGCATCGGTGTGAAAACACTTGGTCTTCAACGACGTTGCCATGGTGCAATCCCGCGGTGATGAAGATCCGGCAGTACTCGTATTTCCAGTTGGTCAGCTCTGTCGTGTCGGCGGCCGAAATGACAATTCGGTTGGGAGTCGAACCCGATGAGGTCGAGGTCAAGGGAACCACGCGTGCGGGAGGTCGGGTTCGCGGAGTTCATACCTGGAGAATCGAGGACAGCGTCGAGGGCGCGATCGACGATCAGATCGAGCGACTGATCGACAGACTCGAGCCCGGTCGTGCCCAATTGATCGCTATGACAAGCGATCCCGACATCTGGTCACGGTTGTCGGTTGTGCGCTATTTCCACGATCCGGACGGGGTTCACTACGCCCCCGGCGGCACTCCGATCGATGAGGTACGCGACTGGCCTCGCCCGCTGGGGTGGAACCTGTCGGTGCCAACCCTGCAGTTTCTGACCTCGACCGCGACCAGCCTCGATGTCGACGAGTACGACCTCAGCCCTACCGACGAGGACGCCGGATGCCACGACTGAACATCCTGAACTGCCGCTGATGGGTCGGCCTGGACCGCCGCTCAACCGCAGCCGGCAGCGCACCCTCTCCCGTTCGGTCGCTGCGATCATTGGGCTGGACCTCACCACGAGAAGAGCAGGGGACGCTATGGCCGAGCTTGATCGCGAGCAGCTCATTGAGCTCGTCGCCCGCATCCAGAACGTTGCGGGTAGCGAAGAACAGTTGGATGAATGGCTCGGCCAGATCCAGGATTCGGTAGCAGATCCACACATCTCGGACTACCTCTTCTGGGACTTCACCGAACCGCCGTTGACCCCTGAACAAATCGTGGACAGAGCACTGGCGTACCGGCCTATCGTGCTTGGCGGACCAGACTAGAAACTCAAACATCCTGGTACTGCCGCATACCGCGCTGACCGAACCGGCCAGCGCGGGGGCGTGGAAGATCAACGGGCAGAGGGCATCTGAGCTCGCCGGCCGAACGTCGCCAGTGCACGGTAGTGCCGATGTCCGTGCGTTTCCGACGCCCGCATCGCTTGACATATCCACCATGGTGTGCCGGCCGGTGCGGGCAGTCTGGTCTCGGTCATAGCGTTGTCCTACGCGGTGATTCGTGGTTGTCATGGTCGGGTTTCGGGCTCGACCCGGAAAACGGGGTAGCGCGGCGCGATCGCCTCGAAGTCGGCAAGTGCGGCGCGGGGATCCACCGGGATGTGTGGACGTGCGCCGGGCACCGTCGCCAGATAGCGCCGAAGGATCGGGGCGCGCTCAGCCACTGGCACCTCGACCAGGCGAGCCGGGCGGCGACGGCGGCGGTGCAACACGACCTGTCCGTGCGCGGCCCGCACGTTGCGTACCCAATCGCAATTCTCGCCCAGCATCGAGACCAGATACCAGTCCTGGTCCCAGTCGGCCATTCCTACCGGGAAACACCGCAGCTGCCCGGACCGGCGGCCGACGACTTCCAGACTGATCCAACGTTGCGGCTGCAAGCCCAGGGCGAAGACCATCGACCACAGTCGGGCGAAGCGTCGCGCGGTGGCGTTGGCCCGCCCGCCTACGTACATGGCCCGCAAACGATCCGCTGAATATGGCCACATGCCGGGCACCTCCCTACTGCGGCTGTCCGATGCGCCGTTAGTCTGCTCACTATGGAACTCCAGATATAGAGTCCAAAGTCGCCGCGGTACATTCCGGCAGCGCCCGCCATCCAGAACTGGAATATCCGGTCTTGCCGCTGAACGAGCGGTCCGGAGGCCAGTTCTTGTCGGTTCGGCCTGCTCGCTCATGCCGAGTGTCGCGTCTTTCCGGCGGCTGGACGGTTCCAAGCCCTGTACTGCTGGCCGGCTGCTTCTCAGAGCATCGATGCACCGCAGTCCGGCTGCGGTCCCCGCAGAAGAGCCGGAGCCGAGATTTGTGGCCCTAGCCGACGGGTAGCGCACCGGTAGCCGCTATCGCCCCGCTCGACAAGCCGGGATACGCGACGCTGTCCCGAGGCGTAACGTCGAATCTGTGAGCAGTGGCGCTGTACCGGCGGCGGGTGTGGAGGGCTCGGACCTGTGGGCCCGGGTTTTCGCGGCGCTGTACGACCCGCTGCTGTGGATGGGCGAGAAGGCGGGGATGAGCGCTCGTCGGCGAAATCTGCTCGGCCGTGCGCGGGGGCGGACGGTCGAGCTTGGCAGCGGTACCGGCCTCAACCTGGGGTACTACCCGGATGGCCTCGACGAGCTGATCTTGACCGAACCGGAGGCCGCGATGCGGACACGGTTGACGCGGAGGATGCGTCGCAGTCGACTTCGCGCACGCGTGCTTGACGCATCGGCGGAACAATTGCCGTTCGCGGATGGAACCGTGGATACGGTCGTCTCAACGCTCGTGTTGTGCACTGTCGATGACCCTGATCCGGTGTTGCGGGAGATCGGGCGCGTGTTGCGCCCTGGTGGCCGGCTGCTGTTTCTCGAGCACGTACGTTCCGAGTCGCCGCGGCTTTCCCTTTGGCAAGACCGCCTCGCCGGCCCGTGGCGCCGGTTCGCGGAAGGCTGCCACTGCAACCGCGCCACCCTCGAACGGATCCGGGCGTCGGGGCTGAAGCTCGACGACGTGCAAGAAATGTCGTGGCGGGGAATGCCCCCGATTGTTCGACCGCTGATCACGGGTGTGGCCATCAAGCCATCTCCGACTTCCACGTAGCACGCACCCTCGCCGGTGACTGTGCCGGTGCCCGACGCACCGCCCGTCGCAACCGTCATCGCCTGGCCACCACACAGCCGATCCGAACCCATCGCCGACCTCGTCCGTACAGCGCTACACCTATAGCCGGCCGGCGGTGTGGTTCGGCCCGGATCCGTTCGTCGCTCAGTCGGTTTCGAATGCTCTGGCCGCGTCGCGCTGCAGGTCGCTGTAGGACTCCTTGCCGACACTCACGATGACGCGGTAAACGGTGCCTCCGGTGAACGTCCCCGGGTGCCGGTACTGCGGGGAGACGTTGTCCCCGCTGTCGTAACCGACGCAGAGCCCGTCGCCGGTCAAGGTGAAGGTGCCGGCCTGGGCCCGCATCGGTCCGGTCGCGACCGGCTTGTCGTCGACGTAGAGCGTTGTGGTGCCCAAGGATTCGCCGTACTGGCCGGCCTTGTCCCGCACGAATTCCATGCCCACCGTGTGTTTGCCCGTCGGCAGCGGTGGTGAGACGAAATCCTGCTCGGGCGGGATGCCGAGGAAGTTGTAGACGTAGTGCAGCACACCGTCCTTGACGAACAGCACATGCCCACCGAACCGGGAACCGTGCGCGAAGATCACCCCTTCGGACTGCGGGGTGAGATCGACGTCGGCGACGATCTTGTAGGACTTGCCGCGGATGTTCACCGCGATGGCCTCGGGCACGGGCGCGGCATCGGGGTAGTAGACGTAGGTGTCGCGGGGCGGCTCCGGATTCGGCCGCTCGACCGCTAGGAGTTCGGTCGCGGTGCGATCGTCGAGGGGCAGGACGAAGTTGTCCCTGGCCTCCTCGTCCCAGGCCGCGATCAGCTCCTTCAGCTTGTCCGGATGCTGATCGGCGAGGTTCTTCGACTCCGAGCGGTCCTCGTCGACGTGGTACAGCTCCCACTTGTCCTGGTCGAAGTGCCCCTTGTCGCTGATCGGCGCGTGCAGCGCCGAGGCCCGCCAGCCGTTCTCCCAGATACCGCGGGTCCCCAGCATCTCGTAGTACTGGCGTTTTCGGGTGGTGGGTGCGTCGGCGTTGTCGAAGGTGTACCGCATCGAGACACCGTTGAGCGGGTACTGCTTGACACCGCGGTATTCCTTCGGCATCTCCAGCCCGATGACATCCAGGATCGTGGGCGTGATGTCGATCGCGTGATGATATTGGTGCCGGATCTGCCCCTTGGCCTTGATCCCTTTGGGCCAGTGGATGATCAGCGGGTCGCAGGTGCCGCCGGAGTACTCCGAATAGCGCTTGAACATCTTGAACGGGGTGGAGAACGCCACCGCCCAGCCGGTCGGGTAGTGGTTGTAGGTGGCCGGGGTGCCCAACTGGTCGAGCAGCGCCATGTTCTCGGCGAGATCGTCGGGATAGCCATTGAAGAATTTGTTCTCGTTCACCGAGCCGTTCGGCGATCCCTCGCCGGAAGCGCCATTGTCCGCGCAGTAGAAGATGAGAGTGTTGTCCATCTGGCCGGTCTGCTCCAGATAGTCGATGATGCGCCCGATCTGCATGTCGGTGTATTCGGAGAATCCGGCGAACACTTCGGCCATGCGGGAGAACAGACGCTTCTCGTCGGCACTGAGGGTGTTCCACGGCCGCATCGCGTCCGCGGGAACCGCCACGTCCTCGGGTAACGGGTTGATCGGGGTCATCGCCGTGCCCTTGGGCATGATGCCCTTGTCGATCATCCGGGCCAGCACCCAGTCGCGGTAGGCCTCGTAGCCGTCGTCGAACTTGCCCTTGTATTTGTCGGCCCATTCGGTGGGAACCTGATGCGGCGCATGATTCGCGCCCGGGCAGAACCACATGTACCAGGGCTTCGACGGATTGGTCGACCGCTGGTCGCGCAGCATGCGGAGCGCGTTGTCGGCGAGGTCCTTCGACAGGTGATAGCCCTGCTCGGGGCTGTAGGGCTGGTCGATGAACCGGTTGTCCTCGACCAGGTCCGGGTACCACTGGTTGGTCTCACCGCCGAGGAAGCCGTAGAACCGGTCGTACCCCTTCTGCAGCGGCCATTCCGATTTGCTGCCACCGCTGGAGACGTCTTCCACGGGAACGTTGTGTTCCTTGCCGAGCCAGAAGGTGCTGTAGCCGTTGTCCTGCAGGACCTGCCCGATCGTGGCGCATTGGGCCGGCAGCCGCGCGGCCGAGCCGGGGAATCCGGTGGAGCCCTCGGTGATCGACGCGAAACGGTTGACGTGATGGTTGCGGCCGGTGAGGAAGCAGGACCGGGTGGGCGAGCACAGGGCGGTGGTGTGCCATTGGGTGTAGGTCAGGCCGTTGTCGGCCAGTTTCTGCAGGGTCGGCATGTTGATCCGCCCGCCGTACGGCGACCAGGACGCCAGACCGGTGTCGTCGAACAGGATCACCAGGATGTTGGGTGCGCCATCCGGGGCCTTCTTCAGCTCGAACGGCTTCCAGTCCGGTGTGGAGTCGCGGACGTCGAGTTCGATCTTGCCGTCGAAGCCGTCGTTGATCCCGGTCCCGTATCCGGGTGGCCCGTCGCTGTTCGAGTTGCCGCAGGCGGCGAGCAGCGGGCCCGCGGCCGCGGCGCCCGCCCCGGCCGCCGCGATACCGCGCAGCATCCCGCGCCTGGACACTTTGGCGCCGGGAGCCCCGGTCTCGCGGTCAGATCGGACCTCCGGGTTCTGATCCTCATCGCTCGGCTGCATTACTGCAGGCTAGAGGCGAACCGGAAGCAAACGTGCAAGGCACACCGGGTGGTTCGGGTAGTGCGATGGTCGTCCCCGGCCGCAACCATTCTCCGAGTAGCCGAAGGTCGTTCATGAGCAGTTCGGCGTGCGGGATCCGGTGTCGGCGCGGTCAGCTGGAGACGGTGTGTCCGCGGCTTCAGCCCGCCTCGAGGGATTTACGGATCTCGGCCTGGATGTCGAGTTGCGCCCGCGCCGCCGTCAACCCCGCGTTCACCTCGGCCGCGGTGCGCTGGGTGGCGGCCGAAACATATTGCGCCACCGCGGCTTCGATGGATTCGACGGCCTGGGTGGCGGTCGCCCGCTGCTCGGTCAGGGCGGCGGCGGGCAGGGCCGCCATGGCGACCAACCGGTCGTCCCAGGCCAGTGCGGCCTGCTCGAGTTCGGCGCGCAACACGATGGTGGTGGCGTCGTCGAGGGCGTCGGCGGCGTGCAGGGTCCGGATGGCGTCGCGCAGGCGACGGTGCAGGCGCGGCTCCGGGTCGTGCGAGCCCGCCCACGAGGCCGGGGCCCGGGTCGGCATGCCCGGCACCACCTGGTTGGCGGTGGCGGTCGAGGCCCGCTGGCTGCGCGACACCACGACGATGCCACCGGCCACGGCCGCGATCAAGATCAGCGCGACGGCTACGAAGATCAACACGGTCGGTTCCGCTCTGCTCGGTGGGTTATCGATGGGTGGTGGGGCGCGTGGGCACGACGGTGGAATGGCTCGGCCCGCTCGGATGACGGGTCGGCGTGTGATGCCCGCGCGCGACCGCGAACGCCACCACCACCGCGACGATCACCGCGAGCACGGCCAGGATCGCGGCGATGATCTTCGCCCGGCTCCACGGCCGGTCACCGGACACCTCCCCGGTCAGGCCGTTGATGTACACCTGGTAGGTCTTGTCCATGTAGACGACCGTCAGCAGCCAGATCGGCAGCAGCACATGCTTGTACGCCAGCCAGTTCCAGTTGGTGTTCAGCTCGTGGATGCGCTGATGGTCGCCGCCGATGTCGGCGCGCACGCTCGACTCGATGGCCGACTCGATCCGCTGCTGCGCCTCCGGGAACAACTCCTCGGCGTCCTTGTCGTAGGTGCGGCACAGGTGCCCGGCCACGAACTCCGGCGAGTAGGCGCGCGCCTGCTCCACCGGCCACGGCTCCAGCGACCGGATCCGGTCCCGGTTCAGATTCTCGTTGGCCAGCACCGGCAGATCGGCGAACTCGTTGCCGACCTCACCGGCCACCGGATGCCATCGCGTGTGGGTCTCGTAGATCGGATCGCCGTCCTCGTCGGTGCCGACCCGCACCTGATAGTCGTCGCCGCGCTCACCCTGATACCAGCTCGCGGTATCGGCGTCATAGGTGAAGTACGCGGTATACAGACTCGAGAAGGCCCCGATCCGCCGGTACTTCCGGAAGTTCGACGGCGCGAACCACCGCTTCGACACCCACTTCTCGACCAGTTCCCGAGCCTGCTTCTCCCCCACCAGGAACGGCACGACACCGTCCACCGGCAGCCGGGCGGGCGCATTGTGGACGTCATCACGCTGAATCGGGGTCGCGCAGTAGGGGCATCGAGTGGCGGTCAGACTCCCATTGAATCCCGTGGTCCCACCGCAGTTCTGACACTTCACCTCCCACTCGCCGGTCACCTGCGGCCCCGCCGCCTGCCCCTGCAACTCCCGCAGCGCCGCCATCGCGGGCCCCAACTCCCGAGCCTGCACCGGCACGTTCGGCGCGGTCACCGGCGACCGGTTCCCGCAACTCGGGCACAACAAATCCTGCCCCGCCGGATCGAACACCAACTGGGCCCCACACGCCGAACACGGATACGTCCGAGTCATCTCGGTGCCGTGCAACATGGCCCGATCCGGCGCCACCGGCTGCGCCTGCGGCACAGGACCTCCAGCCCCCTGCTCGGGCTCACCCACCGCGGGAACGAACACCGGAGCAACGACCATCGGCTGCGGCATCGCACCCAGCGGAGCCTGCATCGGCGCATTGGGCGCGAATCCACCCGGAAGCGGCGGTGGCACAGCCATTCCCACGCCCCCGCCAGTGGGCGCAGCGCCGGCAGGACCCTGCAACGCCTGCGGCGGAACAGGGGCTTGTCCCGGTCCCGATGCCGGAAACGCGGGCGGCATCGACGACGCCATGCCGGACTGGCCGGGCAGCGGCGGCGGCATCGCAGCACCTCGGGGCATGGGCGGGACACCGGTCGCGCCGCGCGGCGGAAGCGGGGGCGGCACAGGGTTTCCCGCGCCGGGTATCGGCGGTGGCATCGTCCGTCCGGGCTGCGCGGCGCCCGGGAGGGGCGGCGGGCCGGACGGGGGCGTCGCGTCGGCGCCGGGGTCGGCCGAGACGGGAGGGGTCCACTGGCGGGGTTCGGCGGTGTGCGGGGCGGCGTCGCCGCCGGGGAGCGGGGGCGGGCCCGCGGGGCGCTGTGGGGGCTGGTGGTCGTTCATGTGCGCTCACTCGGTGCGGCGGACTCGACGGTCACGCCATTGCGGTGGAAGGTGTTTCGGGACGCACCGAGTCGTCGGGCGTTCGATCGGGCGGGTGACCGGACTCGGGTACGGCGAACCGACCCGTCGGCTGTCAGGGGCCGAGGGGTGGTCCGGGCGGATCCGGGTGCGGTGGTCGCCGTTACTGCGGGGGCAGCGGCGGCGGAGTGCCGGGCAGCGGCGGCGGAGTCGCGAAGAGCGACTGCAGCGCCGGGACGGTGGCGGCCGGGACCCAGCCCGGCATGCCCTCCGCCCACACATTGGTGTCGCGGGTCAGCTGTCCGCCCGAAACGTACTGGCGTAGCTGGTCGATCGGGAACGGGCCCGCGGCCTGGCCGCCATTGTCGAAGTGGAACTGCTGCTGGCCCGGCAGCGGCGGCGGGGCCTGCTGCGGCGCGGGCTGGGCGTAGCCGCCCTGCTGGGGCTGGCCGTAGCCGGGTTGCGGCTGCATGCTGCCCTGCATGGCGCCCGCCATCTGCCCGCCGAGCACGACACCCATGCCGGCCTGCATGGCGGCTCCCATTCCCCCGCCGGGGTTCTGGGCGGCGGCGAGCATGGCGTCGGCGGCCTGCATCTGCTGGTACCGGTTGAGGTCGACATTGTTCATGAACCCGCCGGCCTCGACGCCGCGCGCGACGCCGCGGGTCATGGCCTGCTGGATCTCCTCGGGCAGCGAGATGCTCATGGTGACGCCCTCGACCCCGACACCGAAGCCGGACAGTCGCTGGCCCACGAATTCGCGCAGCTTGTCGGACAATTCGACCTGGCGGCCCTGCAGGTCGATGGCTCCCAGCCCGCTGGCCAGCACCATGTCGGAGAACGCCAGCGCGACATTGGCCCGCAGCTGCTCGCTGAGCGCCTCGGCGTCGACCTCGGCATTGGTGCCGATCATCTGCCGCAGGAACACCTCGATATCGGTGACCCGCACGTTCGCGGTGCCGTTGGCGCGGATCTGCACCATCCGGAAGTCGGGGTCGCGCACGGTGACGGGCTGCGGTGTGCCCCACCGCATATCGGTGACCGCGCGGGTATTGACGTAGTACACCTCGGACCGGAACGGCGAGTTGAACCCGTGCCGCCACCCCTGCAGGGTGGACATGATCGGCATGTTCTCGGTGGTCAGCGTGTAGTGCCCGGGACCGTACTTGTCGGCGAGCTGACCCCGATACACGAAGACGGCCTGCTGCCCCTCCCGGACGATCAGCTCCGCGCCGTTCTTGATCTCGTTCTCGTAGCGTGGAAACCGCCAGGCCAACGTGGTCCGGCTGTCATCCAGCCATTCGATGATGTCGACGAATTCGCCGCGGATCATGTCGAACAGGCCCATCGAGCTCTCTTTCCTCCCTCAGGCGCGACCGCAGCCCGCGCCGAGTATGGCACAGGACAGCAACGCGCCGGTCACCGTCAGATGGCTATCGAGCCAACCACGAGCAGTGTTAATGATCCATGAACGACGAAGGCCCGCGCGGACTTTCCCGCACAGGCCATAGCAGTCGGCTACCGTTCGCCGCGCGGCTCAGGCGGGCGCGCCGAGCCCCCCACCCGCCACGCCGGCGGTGAAGGCGTCCCACTCGCCGGGCGCGAACACCAACGCCGGACCGGTCGGATTCTTGGAGTCCCGGATGCCGACCATGCCCCCGTCGAGGAACGCGACCTCCACACATTCCGAGTTTCCAGAGCTGCGGCTGCTCTTGAACCACTCGGCTTCAGCAAGGTGACGTTCGTTCATCCTCAGGATTCCCTTCTTGCGCACTGCCGCAGCATGTTTCGACTCGTTACCGCATCCATCGCGACGTGCTGGATCGTCGCAAACGCCCGACGGTATTTGCCGACATCTGCCTCTCCCTCAAGGTACATATCGCCGGTGTAGCTCTCGACATAGATGACCGTCGGTTCCGCGACGCCCTTCACGTCCGGCTTGAAGTCGAGCGCTACGAACGGCCCGACCGGTGTTCCGAGTGGGAATCCCGCCTGGAACGGCACGACGCGAACCGTGATGTTCGGACGAGTGCCGAGGTCGGCCAGATGCCGAAGTTGCGTTGCCATGACCCGGACCTGGTCGAGATTCAGGTCATCCAGGATGTTCTCGACGCCATCGAGGCTCGCCTGCGCGACCGTGAACGCCACGGCCGGCGCTTGATCGTCCCCCGCTCTCGCGTGTACGCGACCGTGCTGCACGCGGTCATCGTCAGCGCCCGCGAATCCCGCCGTCTCCCCGCGACTCTGGACCACGCCGCCATCCTCGACACGATCCTCGACGGCGCCGAGGCCACGGACCCCGACACCGGCCTCCGCCCGATCGAGGACGTCCTCGACCGTCACACCGTGCCGATGAACTGAACCATTCCGGATGACGACGGATCAATCCGCGGGGACCTTGACCCCGATTTCCCCTCCGAGGTGGTAGCCGTCGGCCAGGCGCAGGTTGTCACCGCTCCAGAACCGGCCCGGGTCGTACCAGTTCGGGCGCTTCTCCGGCAGCAGACCCATGGCCTGGTAGGTCATGGCGACGATCTCCGCGCAGTAGGCGTTCTCCAGTCCCGCAGCGGTTTCGGGCGGGTTCGACCGCTTCGCCCGCGGTAACCGGCCGCGCAGCCACCGTCCCGCGAGCGCGGTGGTGGAGGGGAAGGGCATGCCGTCCAGCCTCGCCACCATCCGCAGCGCGGCGTCCTCCATCTCCCGGGTGACCGGCCGATCCAGCTGGCGGATCCACGCCTGCTGCTCATAGACGTTGGCCCAGCGCATGACCGCGGCCCGCAGATCGTGCAGCTGGGCCCCGCGATGGTTGTTGCCCGACCAGACGTCGGGCAGCGAACGACCGAGCTCGGCATGCCAGATCAGAGCCGGGAGATCATCGATCACCACGGCCATCCCGACATGGTTGACCGGACTGTTGGTCAATCCCCGAATCGCCCGGTCGGCACCGGAATGCCCCCGAAACAGCCACAGATCACCGGTCCTGGTGAGATCAACCGCTTCATCCAATCCGACACTCGACAGCGCTTCGCGTGACACAACCGCTAGCCTAGGCGCATGCGCTGGTGGAAGTGGCTCGGCTTGGCAGGCGCCGCGGGTGTCGCGGCGACCGGAGTGGTGATCGTGCGCTCCGAACGCAAACGCCGCGCCTACACCCCCGACGAGATCCGCGACCGCCTCCACGCCCGTCTCGACGATCGGCCCGCGGAGGGCTGAGCCCCTGTAGTCCTCGGCCTCGAAGCTTCAGAGCAGACAGGGGCGATCCGGGTCGAACACCTCGCTGACCTCGCCTCGATCGAGCGTCGCGATGAGGGCGTCGGTGCCCTGTTCGATCTTCAGCGCTACCTCGTCCTCGTGTAGCGGCACCACGGCGAGAAGGTTGATGGCCGTGCTGGATTCGATGACCCTGGCTTTCGGTTCGACGTCGAGCATCGGAGTCACGACCGCACCCGCGAACGGCGTATCCAGGGCATAGGGCTGGACCGGATTGCCGTTCGGTACCAAATGCCATGCGCCGAGCCACGTCTCGCGTTCGTGCGGGAACCGAGCCAAGTACTTCAGCACATGAACCGGCCACGACCCGCCATCCTCCGCCAACGGCCAATCCGCGGGCAAGCCGATCATCAACTCGGCGAAGGGGCTCACCCCCTCCGGTACTCGCATCGGCCGTCCGCTCATCCCCTCGGTGACCAGCGTCCGGTACGGTCGCCGTTCCGTCGGCCCCACCACGAGCACATGCACGCGATCCGCCATGCCGACCTCGTGCATCACGAACTCGATCGGCCCGAAGTGCTGTTCGACATGACGTTCGATGGCTTCGTCGTGCTCCACGACAGCGAGCCTACGGTGCCGGCCAGGAGTGTCCGGCAGTGTGTCGAATTGGCGGCGCCCATGCTTCGTCGCGGCGTGGACACACTGGCGAGTGTCAACACGGGCAAGTGACATAGAGACTTTTCAGCAAACCAGTTTTCTGGTGTTAACGTAGCGCTCACGGCCCAATTGACCTGCCATGGACAACCGTCAGCAACCAACTGGCGCCGCCCTAGTCGCGACCTGGAGGAGTAGAACCCAGATGCTGGCATCCATCGCCCGCTCGGCAGCAGTAGCCGCACTCGCAGTCCCCCTGCTGACCCTCGCGGCCCCATCCGCCTCCGCGGCCGAGCCCGCCGCCCCGGCCCCCGCCCAGCCCGCGGCGCTGCAGAACATCGACGCCCCCTACATCTCGATCACCATCTGCCTCCACATCCCGACCCCCGGTTCCGCCACCCTGGACTGGTGCTGGCCGTAACCCCGACAGCCACACCACGGACGGCCCGCTCGGCTTGGATCGAGCGGGCCGCCGCCATTCCTGAACCCGCAGCGGCCGGAGCGCCCGGATAGCCTTCGAAGGCATTGATGGGGCGAATGAGCCGCAGCGGGAAGGAGTTCCGTGCCGGTGCATGCCCCCAGGTTCAGCGCTTCTCGGCGCGCGAGTACTGCCCCTGCCGCATGAGGTCGAGCAATTCGGCGGGCAGGTCGGTGACCGGGTGGGCGTAGGCGGCGGCGAGGTCGACAGGCGTGGTGATGTGGACCGACCAGCCGTGGCGTGACAGCCAGTCGCCTGGATCGGCACGGGCGTCGTCGTACAGGAGGTCACTGACGTCCAGGTCGCCGAAGGGGTTGCTGCCGAAGAACTTCTCCTCCGTATCGGCGAAGTGTTGCGGGTCCAAGCCGCGGCTGAAGTCGTCGGAGGCCACACTGCTGCCGGGCGCGGACAGCGCGTCGATGCGTTCGAACAAGGCGTCGTGCGCGGGACCCGGTAGGAACGGCAACAGCCCCTCGGCCGACCACACGGTCGGCTGACCCGGATCGAATCCGGCGGCGACGAGCGCAGCCGGCCAATCGTCGCGCAGATCGACCGCCACCACGCGGCGATCAGCCTTCGCCACGGCACCGTGTTCGGCGAGAACCCGGTCCTTGAACTCCAGCACCCGGGGCTGATCGATCTCGAAGACGACCGCGCCCGCGGGCCATTCCAGCCGGTACGCCCGCGCATCCAGGCCGGACGCCAGGATCACCGCCTGCCGCACACCCCGCTGAAACGCCGCAGCGAAGAACTCGTCGAAAAACCTCGTCCGAACACCCATGAACCGCCCGAACCGCCTGACCTCGCCCACCGACTCCGGGTCGGCCAGCATGTCGACGAAGTGCGATTCACCGGCTGCTTCGACGAACCACGCCGCGTAGTCGTCGCGGATCATCGGCTCGGGATCGGCCGTCTCGAGTGCGCGAAACGCGGCGACGCCCAGGGCGGTCAGGCCCACGCTCGTCACTATGTCCCAGCTATCCCCTTCGGTTCGCATCAAGGTCACCCCACTGGTGTCAGAGATCGTCCGAGTTATGTCGAGCGGAGCCAAACGCCCGAGTGTCAACCCAGTCGATTCTGCGCCGATACGGAAGCTCCGGCAACCAACCAGACACCTTCCGTCGCCAAGTCCGGCGCGTATGCACGCGACATCCCTTTGCACCACGAAGATGAGGACAACGACAATCTGGGGATCAGTCCGGGATTCTCCGCCATGTCCCCGAAAAGCCGTCAGTTCTGACTTTCAGCAATGTTCAGGCATCCTCAATGGTAGGAAGTCTGCCGCGTCTCCGGCCCGGGTGAATTCTATATCGATCCGCACCGGGCCCCGATAGCGAACACCACCCGGACCAGGCGGCCGGGTGGTGTCGGTGCGTCGCGACGGAGCGCGTTGCCGTTCGGCGCGAATCCCTACTTGCGCCCGGTGAATTCGTCCATCGAGTGGTAGACGCCCACCGTGTTGAGATAGAAGTCGCGTAGCTTCAGCGGGAGAAGGCCGGAGATCGCGCGGTTGAGGCGGGAGGTCCAGGGGAGGACGACCAGGGCGGAGCCCTTCTTCATCTCGGTCCAGGAGGTGTCGACCACCTCCTCCTGCTCGAGGATCGGGGTGAACCAGAAACCCTTGGCGCCGTCGAACATTCCGGTGTTGATGTAGGTCGGGCACACCGTGGTGAACTTGACGTGGTCGGTGCCGGACTGCTCGAGTTCCAGGCGGACCGAGTCCGACCAGCCCAGGGCCGCCCACTTGGAGGCGGCGTACACGCTCATGCGCGGGTTGGAGACCAGGCCCGCGGAGGAGGCGATGTTGAGCACCCGCGCCTCGACGCCGGTGTTGGCGACCATGGCGGGCAGGAACTCGAGGGTGATGTACATGGGGGCCAGCGAGTTGATCGCCATCGTCTTGTCGATGTCGGCCTTGTTCGCGGTCTCCCAGAAGTAGCCGTTGCCGCGCACGATGCCGGCGTTGTTGACCAGCACGTCGATGCCGCCGACCTCGGCGCGCACGGCCGCGCCCGCCTCGGCGATGGCGTCGCGGTCGGACACGTCCACCACATAGTGGTGAATCCGGCTGCCGCCCAGGGCCGCCAACTCGGCAGCGGTCTCCTTCAGCGCCGTCTCGTTGACGTCCCACAGCACCACGTCGGCGGCCTGCTCGGCCACCGCGCGGCGCGCGAACGACTTGCCCAGACCCATGGCGGCCCCGGTGACCAGGACCTTCTTACCGGCTACGGACTTCATACCCCTCTGTACCCCTGTCGAATGGTCGGCGGAATCACTTCTGCCGCAGTGTCTTCATGACGTTCAGGTAGAGCGTCATGGTCTTGGCCCACAGCTGCTCCGACATGCCCGGCAGCGGCGCGATGGGCAGCACCCGCTGCACCGCGATGGTCTGGGTGTCGATGTATTTCAGCAGGCCCTCGGGTCCGTGGCGGCGACCCGTGCCGGAGATGCCGAGTCCGCCCGACGGCGCGGCGACCGAACCCCACGCGGCGATGAAGCCCTCGTTCACGTTCACCGATCCGGCGTTGACGCGGGCGGCCACCTCGCGGCCGCGGGCGGTGTCGCGGCTCCACACACTGGCATTGAGGCCGTAGGCGGTGTCGTTGGCCTGCGCGACGGCCTCGTCGTCGCTGTGCACGCGGTACAGCGACACGACCGGTCCGAAGGTCTCCTCGCGGTAGACGGTCATGCCTTCGCGCACGCCCTCGAGGATGGTGGGCTCGTAGAAGTACGGGCCCAGGTCCGGGCGCGCCTTGCCGCCGGCGAGGAGGGTCGCGCCCTTGGCGACGGCGTCGTCGACGTGCGTGGAGACATTGTCGATCTGGCGCGGGAAGGTCAGCGATCCGATCTCGTAGCCGAAGTCGAGGGTCTTGCCGAGCGTCAGCCCCTTGGTGTGCCCGACGAATTCGCGGACGAACCGGTCGTACACCTTGTCGTGCACGTAGATTCGCTCGATCGACTCGCACAGCTGCCCGGCGGAGGCGAAGCAGGCGCGCACCGCGATCTTGGCGGCGGCGGAGACATCGGCGTCCTCGAGCACCAGCAGCGGGTTCTTGCCGCCCAGTTCGAGCGAGTAGCCGATCAGCCGCTCCCCCGCCTGCTGGGCGATGGTGCGGCCGGTGGCGCTGGACCCGGTGTAGTCGACGTAGTCGGCGCGCGCGATGACCTCGGTGCCGACGACCGCGCCACGCCCGAGCACGGCCTGCCACAGGCCCTTGGGCAGGCCCGCCCGCTCGGCGATGTCGATGGCCCACAGCAGGGTCAGCGCGGTCTGATTGTCCGGCCGCCCGATGACGGCGTTACCGGCGAGCAACGCGGGCAACGCGTCGGAGGCGCCCAGGGCGAGGGGGTAGTTCCACGGCGAGATGACCGCGACCACGCCCTTGGGCCGGTTGCGCACCTCCACCTGGGTGAGCACCGGCATGACGCCGCGCGGCTTGCGGTGCGCCAGAATCGATTTGCCCTCGGCGGCGTAGTAGCGGGAGTTCACCGCGACATCGGACACCTCGTCGAAGGCGTGCACCCGGGACTTGCCGGTCTCGAGCTGCACGATGTCGAGGATGGTGTCCTGCTCGGCCAGCACCAGATCGTGGATGCGGCGCAGCAGGGCGGCCCGTTCCCCGACCGGCACCTTCGCCCATTCGGCCTGCGCGGCGCGCGCGGTGGCGAAGGCGGCCTCGATATCGGTGACCGAGGATTGCGGCAGGTCGGCGATCTTGGCGCCGGTGGCGGGCGCGAACACCTCGACCGAGGGCGCACCGCCCGCGACGGCATGGCCGAGCAGGCGCTGGACCAGGTCAAAAGGCAGCGCATCGGCAGTCGCGAGCTGCGGGGCAGTCGTCATTGGTCGCCCTCTCGAAGAGTCGGATCCGGGGAGCTCACTATTAAATGAACACCAGTGTTACATGAACACTAGTGTTAGATTAATAGACGTGACGCATGCGATGTCAAGCCCTTCGGCGGACAAGGCCACCCCCGCCCGCCGCGGCCGCCCCCCGCAGACGGAGCAGCAGGCCGACCAGGTGCGCGCCCGCATCGTGCTGGCAACCGCCGAGGTGTTCGCCGCGCACGGGTCCCGCGGGCTGAGCGTGGCCCGCATCATCGAGCAGGCCGGACTGGCCCGGCCGACCTTCTATCGGTATTTCGCCAACGCCACCGAGCCGCTGCACGCGGTGCTCACCGTCTCCAATGACGACCTCGTCGGGGGTATCCGGTCAGCTCTGGAACGCACCGAGGAGCCGGTCGAGCTCGGTATCAACATGATCGAGGCGTATCTGCACTGGGCGGGCGGTCACGGCTCGATGCTGGCGCCGTTGTTCGCCGAATTGCACGATCCGAGTTCACCGGTGTCGGAGTACCGGAATCGGGTGGTCGACGACATTCGGGTCCTGGTGCGCAACAAGATCACCGGGTTGGGTCGGCCCGCCCCCACCGACCTCGAACTCGATACCGCGCTGCACACCTGCGAATACGTCGTCTTCCGCATCTCGGCCGCGGCCCCGCACGGCGAACCCGATCATGCCACCATCGACGCCGCCCGACTGACCATGATTCGCGGCGTGCTCACCATGCTCGGCACCCGCCAGGACGTCGAGTACGCGCTCACCGTTCCGGGATTGTTCGAATCCGCCTGATCCGGGCCATCTCGTTGGTTGACCCGGGCCGGCGGTCGAATGACGTACGCACTGAACCGATTCGAAGCGGGTTCAGTAGGCGTCGAGGTGGGCTTCGATGGCCTTGACCGCGGTGCCCGCGCCGTCCTCCTGGGCGATCCGTTCCGCCAGCCGGGTGGCATTGTCGCGGTAGAAGCTGTCGGTGGTCATCGCGTGCAGGGCGGCGACCAGGCCGTCGACCGAGAGTTCCCGCTGCGCGATGGTCGCCGGGCTGACGCCGAGTTCGCGCATCCGCCGCGCCCAGAAGCCCTGGTCCGCCTGGCCGGGGACGGCGGCGAACGGCATGCCCGCGCGCAGGCTGGCCGAGGTGGTTCCGGCGCCACCGTGGTGAATCGCGGCGGCGACCTGCGGGAACAGCCAGTCGTAGGGCACACTGCCGATGGTCATGACGTCATCACCGCTGATGTCGAGGTTCATCCAGCCCGTCTGTACGAGTGCGCGGCCGCCGAACCGCCGCAGCGTCTCGTTCAGCAGCTCCGAGAATTCGGCGCGACGGTCGCGACCTTCGGTGGTGCTGCCGAATCCGACGAACACCGGGGGCGGTCCGGATTCGAGGAAGTCCACGAGTTCGGTGGGCGGCTCCCAGTCGAGGGGCCGCGGCGGCCACCAATAGCCGGTGACCTCGAGCCCCGGACGCCAGTCCGCGGGCCGCGGCGACACACTCGGCGAATAGCCGTGCAGCACCGGCCATTCCGACGCGGTGCGCCGACGCCGCAGTGTGCGGGCGGACACCTTCGGCAGCCCCAGGTCCCGCCGGAAGTCGGCGACCGGTCCGCGATACACGGTGTCGAACACCCATGCCCCGACATCGGCCGTCAGCCGGTTCCGGAACCCCCCGAAGTCCTTGTCCCCGACCAGACTCGGCGGATGCTGCGTGGTCGCCGACAAGGGAAACAGCCGCAATCCGATCGCCGGAATCCCCTTCGCCTCGGCGAGCTGGAATCCCGAGAACTCGGTGATCGGACTGAGCAGCAGCGCATCCATCGGCTCATCGATCAGCGCCTCGATCAATCCGTTCCCCAGAAACCGCTGCCCCTCCGGCCAGGCCAGCTTCTCCGGCACCACCAGATCCTCGTGCCCGCTCAGATCCACATTGAACGGATCCGACTCGTCCACCTCGACATCGGCCCCCATCAGCCGAAATTCGAGCCCCGCCTCGGTGATCAACTCGCGGAACAAACAATGCGCGGCAACCACCACCTCATGCCCCGCATCCCGCAATCGCAACGCCACATCCAGCAGTGGCGCCACGTCCCCCCGGGTCCCCATCGCCGCAATAACCAACTTGCTCACGCGTCAACTCCTGCCCGACGAGACCCGATCGATGTCACCCCTCGAATATCGAATGCGCACTGCCACTTGGCAACTGATCGAATGCCCCAGTCATGCGTGCATCTGGAACCCGCCACCACCGGCCCGTCCACCGCTCGCCGCCGGTACCCCTGGCGGGGGTATCCGCGGACGACGAGCACCCCTGGAAATCCGCTGGCCGGGCTCGTGGTGCCGGGTTCACAATCCAGCCGTGGCCCTCACGGAAAGGACAGGCCGGATTTCGATCCGCGTTCAGGCGACCGGATGGAGCCTGTTGTCGTGGGTGTTGTTCGCCGGCTCGGGCCCCTTGGCCAAGGCCATGATGGTGGCCGGCTGGAACCCGGCGGCGGTGACATCGGCGCGAATCGTCCTGGCCGCGGTGCTGTTGTTGCCGATTGTGGCCTGGCTGCGTCCGCAAGCGCTCCGGTTCTCACGGTCGGACCTCTGGCTACCGTTCGCTTATGGACTGCTCGGTGTTGCGGGCGTTCAGCTCTTGTTCTTCGTCGCGGTGGCCGAAATCCCGGTCGGGGTGGCGATCGTTCTCGTCAACCTCGCCCCCGCATTCGTCGCATTGTGGATGCGCATCGCCCGCGGCGTGCGCCTGCGCGGGTCGGTCTGGGCGGGAATCGCATTCGCCATTGCCGGATTGGCCATCGTTGCCCAACCCTGGCAGTCCACCGGCCTGCATGTCGTCGGCCTCGCGGCGGGGCTCGGTTCGGCGATCTGCTCGGCCGCCTACTTCCTCCTCGGTGAGTACGGTGCCCGCCGAACCGACCCGTCCGGGTTCACCGCGACCGGCCTGGTGGTCGGAGCCGTCGCGGTCACCGTGATCGCTCCGCCATGGACGTTCTCCTCCGATCTGCTCACAGCCCCGATCGCGCTCGGCGACCAGCACCTGCCCGCATGGCTGGTACTGCTGATCCTGGCTGCCGTGGGCACCGCCGTGCCCTACCTGGCCGGGCTCCGGGCCCTGCGAGAGCTGACTCCGATCGCCGCCAGCGTGCTGGCCGTGGTCGAGCCCTTGGCCGCCGCTGTCCTGGCGTGGCTGCTCCTGGGCCAGTCCCTCCATCGGGCCCAGATCATCGGCGCGGTCATCATGGTGATCGGCGCGACGGTGGTGCAGGTCGGCGGTGTCAGTGGCGGAGTTGTTCGGCGATCGACTGGACTCGGGCGCGGGTGATACCGGTTCGGTGCTCGACGGCTAGCGGTTAGTCGGTGGATTCGAGTTCGAGGAGGGGCGGGTTCCGTTCGGCGCGGTCAGCCGATCGGTTGATGCGGGTGTCGGCCGGATGGGGGTGGGAGAAGGAGCCGGTGCACCGATTCGGGCGTGGGTGGGGGTGCGGAGCATGGGAGGGGCAGGCAATTGGGTCGACGGATGGAGCAGCGGTGATGGGGACCTCGTGGTGGCGTGCTCGGGGAGTCCAGGTCGGGGTGGCGGTAGTGGCCGGGGCGGTGCTCGTAACCGCGTGCTCGGCCGAGCCGGAGGCGAAGGATCGCGCGGAGACGAGTCGGCAGACACAGAACGGATCGGTGATGATGTCCGACAACGGTGGTTCGGGACCGGCCGATGTGCCGGTGGCGCAGGCGAACCGGGCGTTGCTCAGGGCGGCCAAAGACGGGGACGCGGACGGGGTTCGGGCCGCGTTGAATCAGAAGGCGCAGGTGGAGACCTGGGATGGGTCGGGGCGGACTCCCTTGATGATCGCCGTGCTGGATGACAATGTGCCGGTGGCCAAGGTGCTGATGGAATTCGCGGCGGACCCGGACGCGAAAGATGATCGCGGAGAGAGTCCCTGGGTGAATACCGGGGTCACCGGCAGCGTCACCATGATGGAGTTGCTGCTGCCCGCGCAACCGGATCTGACATTGCGAAATCGGTTCGGCGGCAACGCGCTGATCCCGGCCGCGGAGAAAGGGCATCTCGATTACGTGCGAGAGGTGCTGCGGCAGACCGATATCGACATCGATCACGTGAACGATCTGGGCTGGACCGCGCTCCTCGAAGCCGTCTACTACGGCAATGGCAGCGCCGTGTACCGCGATATCGTCCGGGTGCTGGTGGACAATGGCGCGAACGTCTCGATTCGTGATGCCAAGGGGCGCACGGCCTATGACCACGCGGTGCGTCGCGGATTCACCGAGATCGCGGCGCTGGTGAAACCCCGGTGACCTGACACGACACTAGGCGCGTTCGAAGTGGATGGCGGGGTCGGTGATCTTGCCGTAGCGGAGGGCGGGCAGGTCGCGGAGGTAGTTCATGTGGAGTTTCCAGGGGGCGCGTGTGCCCTGTTTGGGGAGGACATCGAGGGAGCGGAGCACGTAGCCGGGCTCGAAATCGAGGAAGGGGGCCGAGCCGATGGCGGGGTCGCGGACCGGGGTGGCCTTGGTGTAGCCCTCGGCGTCCATGTGGCGCAGCAGGCGGACGACGTATTCGCACACCAGGTCCGCCTTCAGGGTCCAGGAGGCGTTGGTGTAGCCGATGATGAAGGCGAAATTAGGGATGCCCGACAGCATCATCGCCTTGTAGGCCATGGTGTCGGGAAGGTTGATGTCGTGACCGTCCACGGCGAGGGCGAGGCCGCCGAAGGGGATCAGGTTGAGGCCGGTGGCGGTGATGACCATATCGGCGTCGAGATCGCGGCCGGATTCGAGGCGCAGACCGGATTCGGTGAAGGTGGCGATGCGGTCGGTGACCAGGTCCAGCTTGCCCTGGCGGATGGCCCGGAAGAAGTCGCCGTTGGGTGACAGGCACAGCCGCTGGTCCCACGGCTTGTAATTGGGGTTGAGGTGGGTGTCGATGTCGAAACCCTCGGGGAGCCAGCGCTGCTGCCAACCGCGGATCCAGGCCCGCATGCGCGTCGGATAGCGTTGCGACAGTTGATACATCGCGGTGCTGAGGGCGACGTTCTTGGCGCGAGCCACCGCGTACGCGGCGCGGGTGGGCAGGAGCTTGCGGGCGCGGTCGGCGAGGCCGTCGCGGGCGGGCATCGAGATGATGTAGGACGGGGAGCGTTGCAGCATGGTCACATGCGCGCCCTGCTCGACCAGCGCGGGACCGAGGGTGATCGCGGTGGCGCCCGAGCCGATGAGGACGATCCGTTTGCCTGCCACGTCGACCGACTCCGGCCAGTGCTGCGGATGGATGATAGGGCCCGAAAAACGTTCCGTGCCCGGGAAATCCGGGGTGTATCCCTCGTCGTAGCGGTAGTAGCCCGAGCAGCTGAACAGGAAGTCGGCGGTCAGGGTGACCGGTTCCCCGTCGTGGTCGGCGGTCACGGTCCAGCGGTTGCGCTGCGAGGACCATTCGGCCCGCACCACCCGATGCCTGTATCGGATGTGGCGGTCGATGTCGTTCTCTGCGGCGGTGTCACGCAGGTACGCCAGGATGTCGTCGCCGTCGGCGATGGCCTTCTCCCCCAGCCACGGACGGAATCGATAGCCGAGGGTGAACATGTCGGAGTCCGAGCGAATGCCCGGATAGCGGAACAGGTCCCAAGTGCCGCCACTGGCCTCCCGCGCCTCCAACACGGCGTAGGTGCGCCCGGGAAAGGCGCGCTGCACATGGTAGGCGGCATCGATGCCGGACAGTCCGGCCCCGACTATGAGCACGTCGACGTGCTCCGGCATGGTGGCCATTCCCCCAGCGTATTCTTCACGCCGCGAGCGCAGGGCCCGATGCCACTACGAACGCGACAAGAATTCCCCGATCACGCCCGCCACCCGGTCCGGCGCTCCCTTGTCGATACCGAAGTGGTCCAGCCCAGGCACGGTGACGCGCTCGTTGTGCGGGATCACCGAGGCGAGTAGCTCCTGGTCGGAGGTGGTCCATGCCCGCCGGTCCTTGTCCCCGTCGACGAGCAGCACCTCGGCGCTGATCTCCGCGTAATTCCGATACGTGCTGTCGAACCGCGCGTACTGCCGATGCTCGACCAGATTCTGCGGCAGCTGCGCGATGACCTCGTCCTTCTCGGGCGCTTTCATCATGACCGGCATCATGCGCCGGAACATCCACCGCGGCGTCTTCCGGACGGCATCCGGCCCGATCGCCCGCAGGAACTCGATGAAGGCCTCGAGGGGTTTGCCTTGGGAGAGGTATTTCTCGTAGTCGTCCATCCATCCCAATGGCATGGACCCGTTCACCGACAGTCCCGGCTCGTACACCGCGACCTTCGCGATCCCCGTGTTCTTCCGCGCCGCCTCGAGCGCCACGAATCCCCCGTAGCTGTGCCCGACCAGATATGCCGCGCCCGTCTTGTCCTGGAGCGCTCGCACATCCGCGCAGTCGTCCTCGACCCCGTGCCCGGGGCGCTGCGGCCCGCTCTCCCCGTGCCCCCGCCGCTCGATGGTGTGCACGGTGAACGCGCCGGCCAGGGCCGTTGCGAACCGCTCGTATCCGCTCGCCAGGGCCAGCACGCCCGGAATCACGATCACGGCGGGCCCGCTGCCCCTGCTCAGGTACGTGATCCGGGTCCCGTCCTCCGACACCACGGAGTCCACGCTCGGTTCAGCGTCGAAATCGACCATGACAAGCCCTCCCCTTGTCGGGCCGCCCGGCTCAGAAGGACCACGGCGACAGCGGCATCGAGCACCGCTCACGCTACGCCGCCCCGGCCGCCACGCCCACGCCCGACAGAACTTCGCACCCCCGCAGCGTGTCCCGGCCCCGAATCACTCCCGATTGCGCAGGCCGCTCGCCCGCAGGACGCGGCGCGCGATGCCCGACCGGATGGATTCCTCGGTCCCGAGGATCCGCACGTGCTTGCGGGCCCGGGTCACGGCCGTGTACAGCAGCTCTCGCGTGAGCAGCGTCGATTCGGGCCCGGGCAGCACCGTCGACACGGTGTCGTACTGGCTGCCCTGGCTGCGGTGAATCGTCATGGCGTAGACGGTGGTCACCCCGGGGAACTGGGTGGGATGGACCAGGTACGGCTCGGTGCCGCGCTGCAGCGCCGCGCGCAGCGTCCCGTCGGGCGCGCGCACGATGACACCGGTGTCGCCGTTGTAGATCCGCGCCTCGTGGTCATTGGCGGTGACCAGCAGCGGCTGCCCCGGATACCAGTGCCCGGCACCGGGATCGGCGCTGATCCCCGCCCCGATCACCCAGCCCGCCGCCAGCCGGTCCCAGCGTTCGACACCGGCCGGGCCCTGCCGGTGCGCACACAGCAGTCGATGCGATTCGAGGGCGGTGAGCGCGGCGGTCGCGTCACCCTTGAGCGCCGCGTCGGTGGCTTCGCGTGCGGCCCGCAGCACATCCGCGCGCACGCCGGCGATGTCGTCGGGCGCGTGCAGCGACAGTTCGTCACCGCCGTCGGCGAGCAGGGCGAGCGCGCCGTCGGCGTCACCCGCGCGAATGGCGACCGCCAGTTCCGCGATCCGTCCACCGAAGCGGCGACCGCGGGTCAATCGGACGATGCCGCCGCGCAGCCGTTCCCGTTCGCGCCCGGACAGCGCGTCCGGATGCGCGGCTGTCGCCTGCAAGTCTCCGCCGAGAATGCGATCCAGCGCCGGATTCGCCTGTCCCGGGACCGGTCCGGCCACCAGGTCAGCGAGCACCGCGCCCGCGTCGACCGACGCCAACTGGTCCGGGTCGCCGACCAGTACGAGCCGCGCGTCCGGCCGGACCGCGGGCAGCAGCCGGCTCATCATGGTCAGCGACACCATGGAGGCTG